>JAUVEK010000001.1 GCA_030594795.1 Candidatus Nanohalarchaeota archaeon
TTGAGTAATACGCAAACGGATGCACTCATAACCATGAAATCACTGGTTGTCTCTTTAGTGCCAGGCACACTTCCGACGGTTCTTGACCTTACGGCTTCGACTAAAAAAGATGTCAAAGTGAGGGTGGTTTACCAGGGAGAACCTGCAGAGAATCTGGATCTGGATAATTTTGATGTTTACCTGGAAAGAGAGGATGGTGAAAGGACAGCCGATCTGGTGGACCTGGAGGGATTTACGTATAATGAGGGTGATGGATATTATGTTGTTCCTATAAATATATTGCAGCAGGACCCCGGGAATTATGAGCTGAAAATAGCTGTATGGTACTCGGGGGTTGGTGAGGTTATACTTACTGCTGCAGATGTCAGGTTTGTGCTGGCGTTCCAGGGGCAACTGGTGGATTCAAACGGCAATGTTGTTTCTGCAAGTATTGTGCTGAAGAATAATGAGACAGAAATACCTTTTGTAACAGATGGTACTGGGAAGTACAATGTGCCTATTTGTGCTGATACTTATGATATTGCTATGCGTTTCCCGGAGGTGTGGAGGGTAGAACTAACCGGAGTTGAGATATGCAGCAATACTATTGATTCTATAAATTATGATTATTTTTCAGGCAATCCTGAGATTGAGGGTCTGACTGTGGCAAAACTAGTGGTTCTTGAGTTTGGGCTGCCGTTTGAGGAGGCGTATCTTGAGATACCGTATGCCGGCGGAGCTGTTGAAAAAGAAGAGAATATTGAGACGTATGAGTGTACGAAGTGGAATTTCGATACGAGGAAGTGTTATGGTGAATGGAGGGAAGTGTCTAGTGTTATCAATATCGTAAGAGATCTAGTTTCTTTTAAAACAAACAGGCTGTCTGCTTTTGTTATTGGGGAGCGGCGCGGATTATGGCTGGATGCGGCGCTTGACAAAGAAGATTATTTTGCCAAAGAAAGAATGACTCTGACTGGCAAGGTCGTAGATACAAAAAGTGTTGACATTGTGGGTGTTGACATATATTTCACTGTTGAGGGTACTGATATCTCCGGGAAAACAACATCTGGCGACGGAGGTATTTTCACGGCCATATTGTCTGCACCAGATGACGGCGGGACATACAATATTATAGCAAATGCGAAAAAGAGCCCGTATATTTCTCATAACATGACCTATAAGTTCGAGGTTACCAGAAAGAAAGAAGTCAACCTGCAGGTCCCTGAGACAGTGGACATCAAACTGAATGAAAGCTCGACTGTGAAGCTGACTGTGTTTAACACAGGCCAGACAGAACTCACTAATGTTAAATTGAGCATTTCAGGGCTGAAGGACACCTGGTATAAACTGGAACCTGCGATTTTCGAGAGCATTCCTGCCGGTGAAAGAAAAAATGTAGATTTGAATGTACACATACCTGCTGAGGATTGTGAAAGTGGGAATTGCGAAAAATATTATTTTGTAAATGTTGATTTTAAATCAAATGAAATAACTGAGAAAACAGCGTTTACAGCGAAGATCAAGACAAATGAGTCTTTTGAAGGGAGCGTACCTGAACCTGAGGAGGCGCAGTCTTTTACATTGCCGGATATGACCGGCCTTGTTTCACTGGGAAGTGCAGGAAAAACAAATATGTATCTGTCGCTTTTCTTTATTGCGGCAGCATTTGTTGTCATAACAATAAAAAAGAGACAAAGAAGAGGAGGAAAAAGTGCAGGATCCAGGTATATCCGTATGCCAAAACATGGTAGTGTTTCTGCAATAAACACCTTAAAGGCACGGTTTAGCCGGAGGAGATAAAGGTTGCCTGAATCTCGCACTCTTTTGCATCCAAATAAAAAAAATAACGGAAATTAATCCGTTATTTATTTGGTTTATTCGCTGCTCTGTGCTATTACAGTAAGGTATCCTGGTTTTACATCACCCAATGCAGTACCGAACGGGACTCTCATTTCAATGTTCATTGCCATCGAGTCTCCTGGAAACAGTTTTGTACTTGTGCTGTTGTAGGTATAGCCGCTGCCGCTCAGGCCGCATGTGCCTGCGCCTGGTGCATCTGCATTCCATCTGAATATCCTCACTTTGCTGCAGTCAATGTATGCTGCGACACAGTAGTCGGAACTTGGGGTGTCGATCGAGATTACACCAGTTCCATCTGATGAATAACTCCAGTTTGCATTAAATCCGCTATCGTACATCGCTCCAAAATTAAAGGTTTCTACACTTGCACCTGCCAGGTCAATTGTACCTGTTTGCGTCTGGTTATGGGCGACAGTACCTATTGTAAACGTAAGTGTCCCTGATGATGCATTGCACTGGGTTGTGTCTCCATGTAGTGCCCAAAAGTATTCATTATGGCCGGACCTCAGCCTTCCGTAAGATTTTGTGTTTGCAGGCAGGTTCAGATAAACAAGTTCCCTGGTTTCGTTGTATTCCAGCCGGTCTATAAACGACATTGCGTTTTGAGTGATTGCGCCGCCGTCCGGGCTCACGTTTATCTCTGCGGCAATAAAGTTTGCAGCATCGTAGTTGTCGCTGTCTCCTGTTGCAAACGGTCTTACTTTGGGCTGTGTAACATTCAGCCAGAGATTGGTTATATTTGTTGAGCCAATGTTTTCCAGCTGAAAGCCTGTTCTGCTAATGCCAACTAACTCGTTATTCGTATAGTTGGCTATCCTGGTTCCCGGGTCAGCTACACCGAAACTCATATTATTCGGTGAAATATCTATCATTGTTTTTGTGTTCAGGGTTATTGTTATTGTTGCATTGTCTGTTACGTTTATTGCGGTCCCTGACGGGAGATCTGCATTCCAAAACAATGCTGCAGCAATTACCACTATCCCTAAAATACTTACTAATTTTCTCTCTTCCATTTTATCTCCTCCTTTTATTTAAATTTAAGAGCACTTTTTTCAAAAGTGCATGATTAATATACACCTGATTTTTGGCTTAAATTTTCGTTTTGTTTTTCATCCCCAGTTATTCATTGCTTACATAAATGGTCAACAGACCGTTTTTTATAGCACCCATGGGTACCCCGTATGGTACATATACTTTTATATTCCCTTTAGATACATTACCGGGGAATAAAGCATTGGTTGTCGAATTCATAAAATAGCCTATATCTTTACAAACATTTCCTCCCGAACCAGGTATATCTGCATTCCACCTGCTAAACACTACTTTGCTGCAGTCATCCGGCACACTGACGCAGTAATTTGCGCCGCCGGAATCGGGAAATGTTGCGTTGGTTGCGCTCCAGCCAACTCCGGTTGCTACCAGCACGAGAGATGATGGATTAGCGTCGCTTAAATCAACGTCTCCTGTATCATCTTTTGTATGCGGAGTGCCGCTGTAATAGAATGTTCCTTCGGAACAGTTACCTACTGCGCTAGCTATAATGGCCCAGAAATACTCATATGAGGCATTTCTGAATCTTCCGAAGATATCGCCGTTTGAAAAGTCAAAACCGCCTGGAGGCGTTACATATAATGTATCATCATCTGTTCTTGGATACTCTACCCTGTTTGGAAAATAGTAAGTACCTGTGCTTTCGCTTGAAACAACTACGAAATTTCCTGCGTCGTAAGCTTCGGGATTGCCTGAACCAAATGGCCTTTGTGATGGATATGTGCTGTTGAACCAGATTTTCGTTATATTTGTTGAACCGATATTTTCTATCCATATGCCACTATAATTACCTATGTTCTCATCATCACTGTCGCCAACACTGCCGGGGTCAAGCGGGCCATAGGAAAGGTTGCTTGGGTTAATATCAACCATGCTCTTTTCTGAAATATCGATAGAAATAGTTATTGTATCGTTTCCTTTGAATTGTGCAAATCCGCTGTCTGTGTGACTGAATAGAGAAATAGATAATAAAACTATGATTAAGATTACAGCGTTAGACAGACGTACTATTGTTCTCTCTCCCTTCATTTTATCTCCCCTACATCGAATCCGGCTGAGAAATCAGCCTCACACCAGATGATGAATACAATGGTTCCCTAAACCATTATATACGGTTCTTTATTTATATTGCAATTGATTTTATGTTGTAGTATTGCTGTTGTAGTGTAATATCTTGGTATATCACATATATAAAGATTTTGATGTGTCGAATATATATTTTGGAGTTTGGAATTTTTCGCATGAAGACAGACTAATTTCGCATACATTATTGCGTTTTTGTGAATATTCTGTGCTTGTGAAGGGTTTCAAGGATACCGGTGATTTTTGCCAGGCGCATGTCGATTTCACATATCTGCTCATAATTACTGGAACTGCACCAAAATATGATTGGTAAATTACATAATTACTCATGAAGTCAAAATATCGTATTGTTTTGAAACTCGTTTTATGAATTGAGTTTTAGTCACCAACCGTAAGGCGGATAAAGCCTAAATACTAAAAATCCAGATGCAGTCAGTGCATTTTTCAAGCTTCCTTTCGCACGAATAACACAGAGAAAGTTAGGAAATGATGAAATTTTCCAAGAATTGATACATTTCAACCTTTTTAATTGCTTGATACACTTGAGGATGCAATGAAAAATGCACTCAATGAATTAAATTTTCGCTGATTTTATTGTTGGTTCATACGTTATACACAATAAAAAATCATGAAATCTACATGATGTTGGGGGATTTCAAGCTTTTTTATTATCGGTTCAGACTTGAGATACAATAAAAAATCATGAAATCCACTATGCTTATCCGATTTTAAGCAAATTCTCCTATGGATAGTATTATAAATATATCGTCACATATATTCATTACTGTAACGTGATGAAGATGATTGGAAAAAACACTTGTTTAGTCTTTTCCTGTATATGTATTGTGCTAGTATTAATTGTGTTAAGCAGCAGTACAACAATTGCTAAGCCTTCGAGCAATTTAATAACCACGAATTCATTTTACGTCCCACCAGATACATACCCTCATCTGGAAGATAAAATTATATTTAATTCCTATGTTGGACAATTTCATAAAATCGACTGCATTGATTACAAAGAATTAAGAAACTTGTTAAAGTCAACTCCGATGATCGAAGAGCTTTCCTATAACTTAACCTCCAATCTTGAAAATGAATTCGACATAGTTTACGCATTACACCAATTTGTATACAAAAGCATAAAATATGAAGTAACAGATGGAAATCTTAATCCTGACCAGATATTAATGGAAAAACGAGGAGACTGCTCAGAAAAGTCATTATTATTGGTAAGTCTGCTGGACGCAAGAGGAATAAAAGCCTATGTAGCAGACGGATACGAACATCGGTATGTTTTCGTAAAAATAAACGGTTCATGGATGCCTCTCGATGCAACGCATGACTTTTATTTTGCTTATCAAAACTGGAATAAAACACCTGTTTCAATGCACTATAACTCAGAAAAAAAATTTCAGCCATTTATGTTCAACAAAACAGCAACAATTTTTAATGAAGACTGGTGTTCAATCGGGTAATGCTGCTGCTCTTTTATTTCTCTTTAAACCAGTGGAATATATAGTGCTATAGTGATATGTCAATATAATAAATATATGCAGTATATTTAATATCCTACATATATAATATATCTTAAATATAATCTTCATCTAAATTATAGTAATATATTTAAACAACGAGAGTCAATATAATAGATCATATTCAGATATCCATATTCTAAAATAGGGAGAAACAGGAGATAATATGATTGAAATGCAGGGTATTTCATTGGACAAGGTAGATGAATTAATACAGGCAACACTGAGGGAATCGAAAAAACCTCTTTCTACTTATGAAATTGCCAAACATGCACCTCTTTCATGGTCTACTGCTAATACTCACTGCTATAAACTGAAGTCTTTTGGAATACTCGAAGGGAAATACGAAGAGGCAAGAATAGGAATCAAAAGAATAATCTGGTGGTTAAAAGAATGACATCAAGAATCATAAGTATCGTTTCAGGAAAAGGAGGAGTCGGAAAAACAGTAACCACTATAAACCTTGGTTTAGCTTTGCATCAGCTTGGCGAGAATGTCACAATTGTTGATGCAGATACAACTGTTGCCAATCTGGGTCTCCAGATGGGCATTTATTCTTTCCCCGCCACACTTCAGGATGTTTTGAGGGGAACTGAAAACATAAATAAGGCAATATATACCCATCCACTGGGTCTGAAGATAATACCGTCTTCCATATCCCTGGATTCCATCAATGCAGACTTATCTAAATTAAAGCACGTGCTAAACGACTTAGATGGGCTTGTACTCCTTGATTCCCCACCGGGTTTAAGCACTGACGCGCTCTCAGTCCTTAATGCCTCTGACGAAGTTATAATTGTATCCACACCAGAACTGCAGACAATGGCAAATGCACTCAAAGTAGCAAGAGTTGCCTTAAGCATGGAAAAATTAGTACTCGGAATTATCATTAACAGGTACAGCAACGAAAAATATGAGATGAATCCCACAGAAATCATGACAATGTGCGATGCACCGATATTATCCAAAATACCTGAAGACATTAACGTAAAAAGAAGCCTGTTTGAAAAAACACCAATAATATCTCACACTCCGTTTTCACCATCCTCAATCGAATTCCAAAAGCTCGCGTGTGACCTCACAGGTCAAAAGTACAAACCTCCCAAGAATATACTTTTGAAAAAATTTGTTGCAAGAATTAAAACCATGATGGGATAAATATGAAACCTGTATACTTGACATGTCTGGGATTGGTCATTTTATTTAACCTTACCTCTGCTGCTCATGCATTATCCTGCGATATAGCTCCCGAGGAAATGTGGGTTGATAATAACATTGACTCATGGCTAACCCAAAATTACATAAGCATAAATTGCACATGCTCATGCACACATGCTTGGGCTGATTTAAGAGACAACACTAATATTATTGCTTACATCGACCTGGAAAACATTTCAGGATATTATAGTGGAAACATTTTATTAGAAAACATCCTGCCTTCTGGCGACTATAATATAAACACATATTGCAGCAATTCATCAACAAACGAATCATGCAACGGGAGCACAACACTTAAAGTAAATGAGTTAAGCTCTAATCTGGTCTCTACTGCGCCCCCAATAATATATCCTGACGATGTAGTGGATATCAGACTTGAATTTAAAAATAACGGGGAGCCAATCACCACAGGCGCAATCTTCAAAATCGACCTAGGCAACACTCAAATCCCATTGCAGGGAACACCCGTATTCACAGCAAATTACTGGAACATAAAAGCAAAAGTTCCGCAATCCTTCGACAATTATGACATGCAGGACCTAAAGATTACTGCAACATACAAAGAACAATCAATTTCCTTAACATCCTATGACTATTGTGAAATTAATCCTCTGCTTAATGTAAATATTATTAACCCCCCCTTCTTTACCCCGTACAGATTAACAGACACAGAAGACATCGAAGTCACAGTCGAGGTACTGCACAAAAATGACCTGATAGATAAATCATACATTTCAGGATTTAAGGCAAAACTGGACGACAAAAGAGTAAAAATCGAAAAAATAGATTATATAGACGACGATTGGATTTTACTGGTAAATATACCCAAACGCGCACCAAGAGAAAAACCCTATGACCTTGACATCTACGTAACATATAAGGAAATAGATGCAAAAAGCTCAAAGTCAATCCCGATTCAGTTTAGTCTCCCGTTTAAAGGTACACTGCTAAACGCAAAAGACAGCCCTGTCTCTAACGTTGATATCAGGCTGAAATCATCAGATTTTGAAGAAAAAATCAAAACAGATAACGCAGGGCACTATTCTACAGTTATTCCCCCCGGAACATACACCATTGAAATATTATTCCCCCAATTTCAAACAAAACTCATCGACGTGGACCTTCGCTCCAACATTGATAACTTTGAATTAATCCAGAATATAATTCAGTATGATTACTTTGAATCAAAAGACATAGACTCAAAAAAGACAGTGGTTTTGGAAGTTGCACTGCCATTTAAGGGTGCGCACCTGAAAATACCCTACTCAGACGCAGAGTTTACAGACGAGGACAGAATAATGGTATACCGGTGCAAAAAATGGAATTATAATGAAAGAATCTGCGAGGGTGGCTGGGAAGATATTGAAGCAACCATAGACACACAAAGAAACTTAATCAGTATTTATACAGAAGCATTATCCGCCTTTTCCATATTTGAGAAAAAAAGAATTAATCTGGACATAAGTCTGGATAAAGAGAAATACTGTCTGGAAGAAAAACTGAATTTAAACGGAAAATTATTGGATGAAGAGCTAAACGCTATAAGTGATGCAACAATAACTTACAATGTAGAAGGCATTTCCGGGAAAGTTACAACAGATTCTAGTGGTGATTTTTCAGCAACACTCAGCGCTCCTGAAAAAGAAGGCACATTTGATTTGAATGTAGAAGCTAAAAAAGATCCCTATTTAATCAAAAAAACCATCAAAATAACAACATATAGAAAAAAAGCGCTCGCAATTTCAACACCAGCCTCACCATCTTTGGATCTGGACATCCCTTCTTTCATCGCATTTACCATAAGCAATACCGGTCAGTCCGCAGTCAGGGACATTGCTCTTTCTGTCAGCGGAATCCCCGAAGGATGGTACCAGCTAAGCTCTTCCAAAATTGACCGCATAGATGCCGGTGAAAAACAGGAAATTGAGATGAAACTCCTTTTATCCAAAGATCAGTGTACAAACAATTTGTGTAAACAACAATACACTGTAAACTTAAATGCGAAATCAGACGTTGCAGCCACAACATCAGGCTTTACATTAAACATAAATGGCATAAATCCGCAACCAGAACCCACGTCCCCGGCAGAGGAAACAAAAACAAATGATCCTCATGTCACGGGATTATTTACAGGAACAGGAGGCGGCAGCAATATTCTGACAATTCTTGTGATTCTCATTGCGCTTGCATCAATTATTTTATTGGCAAAAAAAAGTAATATTCTCAAAAACGACTCACGTAGCTGCTTAACCATGCTGATCCGGGACGTTAAAAATGAAGTTTTAAAAACAGAAAATAGTGGCGAAGCATCCTTTGGAATATCAGCAGCAGAAGGCGTAAGTATTAAGAATAATGAAACACAAAAAAAAGACCTTGAAAATACCATAATAAATCCATTCTCCAGAAACGAATAGATGATAAGGATATGGCAAAGCCCTGTGCTCAATTTAGGGTTTTGTTTTTCTGAAAGGAACTATGGAAAATTGAAGAAGAAATACAACACGAATTGAAATTTGCTTTTCGAAGAGGAATAAATGCAAAATCTCTGTTAAATTAATGAAATCTTTATATACTACCTCAACATAGAATATATATGTTAACTTAAACTAGGAATTCAGAGTTAATATTAATCAAATTTGTGAGGGGATAAAATGGAAATAGAGGGAGATAAATATTTTGTTCTATTGTACTTATTGTTATTGTTAGTGGTCTTGGCTACACCTGCTGTGTTAGCAGACGGCGACTATGATGACCTTAACACCACTGTGACAGTAGGAAATTCTGCACCAACAGTCGGGACAATAACCTGCAACGCCAGTTCCTATACACCGATAGCAGAATCATCATTTTTCTTTAACTGTACAGCAACTGTTTCAGACAATAACGGCTATGAGGATTTAACAGCCATTCGTGGAGAATTTTACAATGACACCTTGGGTTATGCTAACAATCACACCAAACATTACAACAACAATACGTGTATATTCATTAGTAATGCATCAGCCACAGAGAGGACAGTAGAATGCCGTTTCGAGGTATACTACTTCGCAAATCCTGCACACTGGACTATCTATTTCAACGTAACCGATGAAGCCGGCGCCACAGGAATCAACACGAGTACTATAACCATAAACCAATTAGTAGCATTGAATGTTACCAATACAACAATTCCTTTTGGAAATGTTGGTCTCGATGAACTATCGGATCAGATAACAACAACAATCAAGATTACAGGAAATGTTGACCTTGACCTGAATATTAACGAGTCCCAACATAATAGCAATATGACCTGTGACGGCACTGGCTCTGCGAACATAAGCACAAACGCAACATCAACAGGTGTAAGATACAACACTACAGACGCTTTTACTTTTGATGAGACAGCATGGAAACTTTCATCAGGCAACGACTGGCTAGACATCAACTGGTCAAAATCGTATGAGACATCGGACACGGCCCCTCCGCAATACAATCTATATTGGAGAATAAAAATACCTGCAACGGGCGTATCAGGAAACTGTACAACCATAACAAGAATATCAGCAACTGCAAGCTAATAAACCCGGTTTAACAAGGATCAGTGCAACAGTGTAAATATGCCGATCAATAAAGCTTAAAAATGGGTAAGAGGGTATATATCTTATTTTTGTTGCCCTCGTTCTTCTTCTTTTATTTTCTGGCGGGTCTGTTCCACTAACAAAGATATAATCTTATAAACACGAATAGACAATATTTACACATGTCAAAACTCCAAAAGATTTCATTAGCTATCTTCTTTACCGCACTTATCCTGTCAACTTTATCAGGCATCGTTTACGCCGGAGGATTCGCAGCAGGTCCAGGCAAAATGTATTTCAACAAAGTGCTCAGAGGCGGATATGCTGAGCAGGAAATCTATTTATACAATCCGGAAGACCGTATAAGCGATATTGAAATATCTGTTGAGGGCCCCTTTGCCGACTGGCTCTATTTTGATCCGGGGAAAAAATTCAGTATTCCAAAAAAAGGCAGCCGTTATATCAAAACATATATCGAACCTCCGGCAGACATGGCAAACGGAATTTATGAAGGTTCTATTAACATACTGTCCCGGCCAAGGCGCATCCCTACAATAGATGGCCATGGCATGTCCCTCGAAACAGCCATTAGCCTGAAAGTATTTATAGAGATAACAGGCGAACAAATAATAAGATATAAAGTAAAAAACATTGCAGTACAAAGCGTTGAAGAAGGATATACCATCCCCTTTTCTATCACGGGCATAAACAATGGAAATGTTAAAGTCTCCCCCAAAATCCAAATAGATATCTCTAATTGGGATAAATCAATATTAATGAAGTCAGATAATTTCACATTAGCAGAGACATTACCAACAACAGAAAAAACATACAGCTTAAACATTTCTTCAAAGAATTTAAGAGAAGGTCAATACTGGGCAAACGTCTCAGTTTTTGTTGCAGATAATGTAGTAGAAAAGAAATTATTAACATTTGACATCATGAAAAAAGGTTCACTGACAAGGAGAGGAGAACTCGTAAACATAAAAACAGGCAAACCCTGGATAAAAGTTGGAGATGTTGCCCGGGTAGACGCTGTTTTTAAAAACACAGGTCAGATATCAACGAACGCAAAATTTAAAGGCGAAGTTTATATCAATGAAGTATTAATTGAAACTTTGGAAAGTGATGAACTGGAAGTGCCAATCGGCAAAACAGTCAATTTGACTGCATACTATACCCCGCAAAAGCCTGGCAGGTACACAATCAACGGTGTCGTTTACTATTCAGGCAAAATGACATACGAAAAAGGAACTATAATCAATGTATCTCCAACAGAGAAATTACCCGGGAGTGTAAATTCATTAGAAAAAAGAATGGTATTGCTGGGTCTTTTAGCTTTCTTTCTCATTACATTATATTTATGGAACAGGGCAAAAAACAGTGGATATAAAGATTATGACCTTAAATCCGTATCCGGCAAGTTCAACACTGTTGAAAATAATCTGGAAAAAATAATAAGAGACACCAAAAGGATAAATAAGAAGATACAAAGACTAAAAATAAGGCGGTTCTGATTAATCCGCATTTATAGCCGCGAACTAATCCTCCAAAACAACCCTCAAATCATCATCAATCTCAAAGTTCACATTATCCGATATCCCCTTGAAAATACTCCTAAGCAAAAGAACCTCATTTCTCTTAAGCGCCATATACCGAACCATCACAGCAATACTGAACGGATAGTTAAGCGCCATCGCTTTCACATGCTCAAGAGCAAGATCATCAAGCCTCCTCAAAGTCCCGTCAATCTTGCCGGTCTTCTTGAACTCATTTAACCCGTTCCTGAACCCTTCCTCGTAAGGAGTCCCGGAAACAATCCTTGAAACATCCTCAACATTTTGAATAGAACACAACTCATCCCTTTTTTCAGAATCAATAAAAAGCCCGGCAGGAACAAACTGCTCACTCTCCATATCCGGCCTCCCTTTATCCAAAAGAATCCGAAGAGCAACAGAGATATTCAAAACATCTGCAGTCATGCCAGCGTAATTCCTGACAACAAAAGAATCAACAGCATTCATATGCGCGCGGCCATTCAGCGCCTTCTTATCCCCCAAAAACCTCAGGAAACCACGCACAGGCTGCGGCTCAGCATCCTCATACAGCCTCAATAGATTATACTTATCAAGCATAGCCTCAAGCAGACCAGGATTCTCTTCATCATGACACTTTTTAAGATACTCATCAATCACAGGATAATACACAGTATCCTTCAGTTTCTCAAGAGCCTCAGCAATATCTTCACAGGAAACAACTTCACTCATCTTATCAAAACCAAATCCACTAACATCCACAAAACAATGCTTAACATCATCTTTGCCGGGATTCCCATCATTCATAACAATGCGCAGCGCGTTCCTGACATTATATATCTCCCACTCCCGCACATAAAAATTAAAAAGCGGCATCGCCATCTTAGGAGAGAACTTCCGGACCTCAAGAACATTGTCAACAAAATACTGGTTAAAAACCCTCTCGCAATCACTGGTATCAGCATCACAGATTTTACTGTAATCCGTACCACTCAGCACCTCAAAAGCATCCTTGACCGACTTTTCCCCTGCAATCTCCCGCAATCGCGCACCTGAAAAAAGTCTCGCATCCATCGCAGCCAGACGTGCATTCGGGTAAGCATACGCGAAAACAGGCCACAATCTGCGAATCACCACCAGAAAAAACACAGCAAAAAAAACAAGGACTGCAGCAACAACAGCATACACCGGCTCAATCATCATAATACCAATATTCATTTGAATCAATTGAACAAAATTTTAGACACACCAGACCTTATTCTGTCTTCCTTTATTTTAAAAACAGACTCAAACGAATAATCCAGAAACATATTATTCGCTGCATCATGTAGAATAATCCCGAAAGGCATCTTCCTGGCATCCTTCTCAAACTTAATCCTGCGCCCGCTCTCCTTTACAACATCCCCAAGAGTCCTCGAATCAAGAACATCGCATGTTTCCCTGTTTGCAATAATTGCCAGCTTATCTCCCCTGCATTCATCTATCCCGCGCCTCAAAAGCAAGAGCAGCTCTCTCCTAAATGATTTCGCATCAGCATTACCCAGTTCTTTCATAGCATAAGAGATACTCTCATCAATCAGCTCTTCTCTGGCATCAAGCATCATCCTGTTCATTTCAACATTAGTCTGCGCATTAATCTTCTTAGTCTCAGCTTCAGCCCTTTTTTTGGCATCCTTAAGAATTCGGTTCTTGATTATCTTCACTCGCGAGTCAGTCTCATCATTCATCTTACCTATTTTTGCCTCAGTATCTGCCTCAATTACCTTTATTTTAGAGCGCACTTTAAGCTTGATTTCATCCTTGATAAGCATAGAGCCGTCATGAACTATCACACGCATCACACACTAAAGCAGGCCGAGCCCGATCAATATGAGAACACCGCCGGCAAGCCCGAAAATTGCAAAAGTTTCAGCCATAGCAGCAAGCACCACAAACTTCCCGAAAGCTTCCGGCTGTTTGGCAGATGCAGAAATACCCGCAGTCGCTATAGCCCCCTGTGATACAGCAGAAAAACTCGTAATTCCAATTGCAAGGGCAACACCTAAAACAGCAACACCAGTCATTAAGGACACATCATTCAGAGGCGATGAAAACATACCCACACTCAGCATAATCAGAATTCCGCCAAGCAATCCGTAAACTGCCTGCGTCTGCGGAAGCGACTGCAGCACAAGCGCAGTCCGAAACTGCTTCGGGTTCTCCGCAACAGCCCCTGCTCCTGCAATACCAGCAAGACCAACGCCAATGCTCGAAGAAAGGCCGGCCATGCCTATTGAAATACCTGCAGCGAGCGCAGCAAGCGCCATACCAATACTAATTACCATAAGATATCTGTGGTTGTACCAGTATTTATAGTTTATTCCCAAACATTCTGCACATTGGCTTTATCGCAGCCAAAACAAAAACAAGACCATACCAGTACCATTCAAGGCAAAGCACAGGCTCCCAGAGTTTCGCAGCCATCAAAACAAAACCAGCAGTACTCAGTTTTATCAGTGATATATCTGTCCAGCCTAACTTTTTCACTTTTGAATCCGCCCAAGTCCCCAAACTCATATTCTTTCACCTCCTTTCAATTTAATTGTTCGCTCCGCAATTATCACTTTTCAACTACAGTAACCTTCCTTTTGATTGAGTAGGGCTCAAACTCAACCCCGCCTCCCTCGTAGAACTTCGAAAAAAACTCAACATACTGCAAACGCAGAGAATGAATCCCTGCGCCAAGAGTCCCCACCAAAAGATTAAACACATGCCCGAAAACAAAAATAAACGCCCCTGCAATAATCCCCACATACGGGATATCCAATGAAAACACTGTAAACATATTAACAATATTAGCAATCCCCTCGGTAGCAAGGCACAGCGCAAGCAGCCTGATGAAAGAAAGGTCATCACCCACAAACCCGGTGACATCAAAAAACCCGAAAAGCGTCTGCACACCACCGCTTTTTGCAAGCATAAAAAGAGCAAGGGCAAGAACTGTCCCCATACCCGCCGCAAAGTAAGGCACACCAGAAAACCAGCCGAGCTTCCACCAGAAAAGCAACCCGAACAGCCCGACCTGGAACACCATCATCCCGATGTGGCCGACAATCTGGTTCTCAAGACCAGAGACAACCTTCCTCTTTTTGTGCTTCACACTCTTCATCTTATTGACGCAGTCAGCAATCCCAAGCAGATATCCGATATTAATGTAAACAATACCAACCACAAGCGAAAAAACAAGCACAGCAATAATCGGATTCTCTACATTAGCTCCAAACACAGTAATGTGCGCATCACCCAGCGGGTCAATAAGATAAAAAATATCAGGGATTACCCTGCGAAGAGCATCACCGAAATACCCGCCGCTTACAACACCAAAAAACATAGAAGACACACCAAGCATCACAAGCATAATCCCTGCATTACTCGCACTCACATGCACCTTCCTGTATGCAGTATAAAACAGAAACCCCAAAAGCGCAAGAAGCAGTCCATATCCAACATCATTAAGCATAATCCCGAAAAAAAACAGCATTGCAGGCGCAATAAAGACCGTAGGGTCAAAATCATTATACTTAGGCACAGAATACATATTCACAAGCCCCTCGAATCCCTTCAGAACGCGCGGATTATCAAGAAGCACAGGCACCTTATGCGGCAGCTCCTCACTGAGAGGCTCAACAGAATATATTATCACCCTCCCGCCTGTAACATCCTTCAATTCCCGGATAACTTCTTTCTCTTTGCTGGCGCTCACAAAAAACTCAAGCACAAAAGAACTCTCAGTGCCCGCGCACTTGGAAAGAAGCGAATACCTGTCAAGAATAATACAAACTTCCTCCCTCAGCGCAGCAACATCCTGCAAATGCTTCTTTTTCATTGCACAGATTTCCTCATGATAAGACTTCTTTTCATCCTGAAGCTTTTCAATTACTCTCTCAATCCTCAACATTTCTTCCTTTGGCTTCTTCTGAGCAACGGGAATCTCAACTCTCTCTATATCAGCCCCGCTCAAACATCCGGACACACCATCCTCAAGCTCCTTCGGGTATGTCAGAAGCACAAGCGACTCATTATTAATATCAGATTTCTCAATAACAATTCTCTTGACAGACTCAAGTTTTGGCTTAATCTCATCAAACCTGCCACTGCCTATTTTAAACAGCATATTGCAAAAATAGAGTGAATTGCCAAGCTCATCAAGTCTTGAGTCAATGCCTGAAATCATCTCAAGAACGTTTTTTCTTTCAGTGAGTTCTTTTTCAGACTCCCTGCATTTTGCCAACTCATCCCTGATTTCAGGCACTCTTTGGCCAATATCATCAAGCAGCCCTTTGATCCTCCGAGCAATTTCATCAGGAGAAGAATCCTTCACTTTAATTTTAGCACTGGGTTTAGGAAAAAAAGAATGCTTCACTTTCGCTCCATCAACCATGGAAAAAACATTGTTTATCTCATCAAGCTGTCTGGAATATTCCGCGAACAGGGACTCATTCTCAAAACCGACTTTCTGGGTTACAAGATGCTTCCACTCAGCATCCGTTATTCTCCCGGATACATCATTTACATGCACTGCACCAAGTTTATGCAGCTTAAGGCAGACATCATTTTTGCACCTAAGAGGCGCTATAACCTTCACTTTCTTCATCTTAACTGGTTTAAGCATCGCTACTACCACAAATCTCATTTAATATATAGCTGGCAGCCTTCTTTTTCCTGGGCGCACATGGTTTTTTCATGCTTTCAATTTCTTTGCTGCATTTAAGAAGTCTCCTCGATTTTTCATCAAGCGCCGTCTTCCTGGCATGGTCAACAATCTTCTCACTCCGGTTTTTCGCCCACTGCGTCTCAGTCTCAGCCCTGTTTGTGCATGATTTTTCAGCAAGCACAAGTTTCTTGGCTGACTCTTTCTCACATACACCGGCAATCTTTTGCGCCTTAATTTCTGCATGCCTTATCCTCTGGATAGCCTTGGCTTCAATCATAAAAAGACTATAGATTTCCTTGAATTTAAAGATTTACAGAAAGAACACTAAACCAGCTAAAATCTTGACGGCTGGTCGGAGTAATAATATTTTTCCTTAATAAGATTAAAATTGACATTGTTCAAAACACTTCTTGCACTCACAACCCCGACAATAACCCCATTTTCAGCCACAGGAAGCCGCCGGATCTTTTTTTCACTAAAAATCATCTTCGCATCAGAAATACTCGAATCAGCATCAATTGTAACCACAGGCGACGTCATGTATTCCCTGACTTCTGTTGTTTTTGGGTCAACGCCAGAGGCAACAACCTTGAAAATGACATCCCTTTCACTAAAAATTCCAAGTGGCTCATCCGCGGTCCCGACAATAACAGACCCTACGACTTTCTCGCGCATTATCTTGCAGACATCCTCTATAGTATGCTCAGGACTGACAAAAGTCGGGCTGTGCGCAATATTCTTGATTTTATCAGACAACATAGTTATCTTTGGGCTGCAAAAGAATAAATAATAATCTGTTTTTGGTTTACAGTCTTCTGCCCCTCACTCATATCTCAAAGCATCAACAGGCTTCAGTTTAGACCCATTATACGCAGGAACAACCCCTGAAACCACCCCAATGATAACGGCAACAGAAAGCGCCATAACTACAGACTCCATACTGACTACTGTTGCCGCCCCCCCTCTTGTCATCGGCATACTGCCGCCCATAAGCATAGGCATAAACCCCGACAGCACAGCACCGAATACAACACCAATCAGCCCGCCTACAAGCCCGATAAGGCCTGCATTCAGAAGAAAAATCATAAGAATATCCTTGTTTCTTGCACCAATGGCTTTCATGATCCCTATCTCTTTTGTCTTCTCAAGAACAGATGTGAACATAGTATTTGCAATCCCGACAGCACCCACAAGAAGAGAGACAGCAGCAATTGCAGTCAGAAAAAGAGTCATTGAACCGAGCATTTCAGATCTCATCTCCTGGAACTGTCTGCTTGACGAAACTGTAAAATCCCTGTTTTTATCAGCCACATGCCTTGTCATCATCAGCTTATGCTCAATTTTTTCAATAACATAATCAAGTTCATCTTCATTTTTGATTTTGATAACAATAGAATCATATACTCCATTTTCCTTGTCATCAAGAACCGTGTATGCCATCTGCAATGGCATGATGATGCTATTGCTTGAATCATCAAGCACACCGACAATCCTGAATGCCTTATCCTCAATATTGACCATCTTGTTTATTCCAAGGGGCTTGTCAAAGTAACTGTCTGCCAATCTCCCTCCGATGACAATGACATTCATATCAGCAGGGCCAAGCATCCTTCCGTCCCTTATCTCAGTTGTAGTTATCTTAGACCACACTTTCTGATCCACCCCTGTAAGGGTAACAGAGCCGCTCTTTCCAAGATAATAAATCTTCACAGTTCCTCTGATATTTGTATCAATTAGTTCAATATCCGGGATGCTCTTCAGTGCCTGCACATCGGCCCTGTCCAACACAACCTCTTCCTCTGTAGCTGTGCTGCTTGAACTGCCGGAGCCTCCCGGTCTTCTATGGCCAAATGTAATACCTCTGGAAAAACCAGCAGTAATCGTAAGTATATCCCCGCCAAGACCACTCATTTGAGCCTCCATGCTCTGCTGAAGGCCCGCCCCAAGTGACATGATGGCAATTACTGAGCCCACACCTATGACTATGCCAAGAATAGTAAGCCAGCTTCTAAGCTTGCTGTGTATTACCATATTAAGTGCATGTTTCAGGCATTTACTTGTTTTCATTTTTTATCATCTATAAAGTATATGTTACGATAAAAAAGCTTGAAAATCGTCCCCTCAAACCCAAATTTTCATGATTTTTTAACCTGCTATTTTAATTTCTTTTTTCTGTGTCTCCTGTATAGCACAATCACAATAATTAATCCAAGCCCTAATGCAATCCATTGAGTGGTTGTAATCGCCTTTTGTGTTGGATTCGCCTTTCCTGTTCGTGACAAGCGAGCAGAATTTGCATCTGTTTCACTGTTGGCATTAATACTGACAACATTACTTACTGTTTTTCGATTACCCATTGTATCTGTGTACGCAATTTCAATTTCGATTGTCTTGATCTGTCTGTCCGGTATTGTCCTGTTGCCGGATAGATATTTTGCTTTTCTTTCATCTGTGATTTTACTGTCCTGTTCAAGAGAAGACATAACCCTGCTTTGCTGCAGATTGAAGCTTGCAACAGTATAATCTCCCTTATTCAGGTTTCCGATAATAGCTGAATTCGAGCCGCTGACTTTCCAGTTTTTCTGTTCAGGAACAATTACTGAAACAGAATAAGCAGGATTACTGCCGATGTTTGCAATACTGAAAGAGTACTCGCCCATCGAACTCTCTGAAAAAGCAACATCAAAATCTGTTTCTCCCCCGACATACATACCTGCGATTGTTGCTATCTCTCTTTCTACTCCAGTTGTAGAATCATCATATTTCAGGCTGAGCTGGAGCTTATACAAGCCGGGTTCGGCATTTGAATCTGCAATGACATCATAACTCAGTTCGGTTTTTTCACCAACATCGAGATACTTGATATATTTGGTATTATCCGAGCCAACCGGAAGGATTACATCATCTTCATTTTCCCATGAAAACGTAAGATCCCTGAGAGGTGCAGAGCCGACATTGTTAATTGTAAACTTCATAGTTGTCTGCCTACCCGGGACAAGTTCAACCTTGTCAATATAGATAATTTCTGCACATTCCCTGTTTGCCACATCTATAGTTATTGTTTTCTCCACTCTTATCTTGTCTCTTTTACCTTCTTCATATTCCCAGATTTCCAGTCCATATTCTCCCTCGTATGCATCCCTGTCAACTCTGAGCCTGAATTTAACTATTTTCATATCAGAACCATCCTGATATGGTTTAATTGTACCGACTTCCTGTATCGGGCTCTCTCCGGGAACCATCTCAAAAGGATATTGTGGTACCAGCTCCAATATCACATTTTCAGCAGATTTTCCACCCTTATTTTCAACGCCAATCCTTAATTCCACGATATTGCCTGCAATTGCCGGATCAGCATCCTGGTTTATCAAACTCACACTTATGATTTGACTGTCAGCGGAATCAGCAAATACCGCACCTGCCAGGCTAATTACCATTATCAGCATCACACTGAAAATGTATCCTGTTTTAGTAAATAAAGCATGTTTCCTGTCCTGGGTTTTATTTACAGCACAAATGTTTTTTTTCTCATTCAAATCAACACAATTTCCTGTCATTTCAACACCTCTTTTAATAGTTAATGCAATACTTTTTTATGATTCTGCTCCATCCGGATGATCTTTCCATCCTTAAGCTCAATTATATTGTGGGCATATTCTGCCAGATGCAGATCATGCGTCACCATAATCACTGTTTTTCCTTCTTCTTTCCATATCCTTTCAAGCATATTGAGAACATCTTTGCCTGTAACGCTGTCTAGCGCCCCCGTCGGTTCATCAGCAAGAATAATCTCGGGGTCACCTACAAGGCATCTTGCAATCGCCACTCTCTGTTGCTGTCCACCTGAAAGCTGCGACGGCAGATGATGCATTTTATCTTCCAGTCCCACAAGCCTCAATACTTTTTTTGCCTGCTTTCCTGCGGCGCCATCATCCACTTCCTGCAATTCCAGAGGCAGAACCACATTTTCAAAGGCAGTCATGTTCTGCAGTAGATTATACTGCTGGAAAATAAATCCGATGGTCTTGCCCCTGAGCGTCGCCAGGTCAGATTCACACAAATCAGCAATATTGCGCGATTTCAGGAAAACCCTGCCTTTTGAAGGTGTATCCAGGCACCCCACAAGATTCATCATCGTGCTTTTACCGGATCCAGATGCCCCGACAATCGCTACAAAGTCCCCTTTGTTGATTTCAACACTGACACCCCTGAGTGCAGGCACATCTACCTCACCCATCTGGTATATTTTCCAGACATCCTTGAGAACAACAAGTGCATCATCTTTTTTTCTTGCGCCATCTTTTGGTTTTGTCACTGCAAATCCCTATTCCATACATTGATACATTTCTTGGGCATCTATTTATTTCTAATCCGACCGCGCATCCCGTGCATGCAATGCCCTTTGTCAAATCCAAGTTCTTCTCTAAGCTCTTTTAGAGTTTCATAATCCCTGTTTTGCTTGGCTTCATGAAGCTTTACAAAAGTGCCGAAGTTATCTTCTGTTATTTTGTCAGCAATTCGCCCAGTTCTTTCAAAGCTGTCAATTGCGTTTTTCCAGGCAGTATAGTCTCCGGTTTCCAATGCCTGCTTTACTGCTTCTCTTCGCTCATTCATCGACTCTCTTCTTTCAGACCTTACTTCATGTCTTTCTACAATTTCTCTGAATTTCTCCTCTGTCATTGTGCCAGACATTGCATCTTTCCATGCTTCATAATCATTGTTTTCAACTGCCTGTTTTATTGCCTCTCCCGCATCAGAAAATCCGCACCTACTGAACCTGCCACCAAAAGCAGACACAATTCCTGCTGAAGCAACCAGGCCAATCATGAGGAGACCCGCCACTACTAACATTGTTGTTTTGTTCACTTTGCTCACCTCTAATATCTATTTTACTCTCCCATCCAAAAGGTTTATATTTTTGCGGACAAAGAGTGATACACTATGATACGATACAGGATATAAACATTTCCTGACACAACCTGATACGATACCACATGAAACGTATCAAAATACGTGATACAATGATAAAGAACAAAAAAAATCTCCAAAGTTATGTAATGATACTGTGCTTTATTTACGCAGGCATATCCGCATTATTATTCATATACCAGCTATACTTCTGGGTAAGAAGAGGAATGGCGCCACTGCCAATCAATTTACCTATCAATGTTACAGCAGAAAATTTCATCAACGAAAGCATCCCAAGAAGATTCGCAGGACCTCGCGGAATACAAATGAATTCCTCAATTATTTTAGCAGTATCATTCATGGGCACACTTATCTCTTCACTTGCAGGAATCACAATAATGGACCTGATAAAGAAAAAAGAAACAGAAGAAATCAGGACAAAAACCATGGACATCATGCTAATGCCAGAAGAGAAACTAATCATTCAGTTATTAAATAAAAACAGCGGCGAACTATCCCAGTCAGAACTTGTAAAGCGCTCAAAACTATCAAAACTAAAAGTCAGCAGGGTAATAAAGAGACTGGAAATGCTGAAAGTTGTCAGCAAATATCCTTACGGTGTAACAAACAAAATTGTCTTGGAAAAGCATATGCAGGAGAGTAACTAAACCGTTTTTTCTCGAACTTAACCCAATCAACCCTCTATCAGGCAGAATATTTCCAAAATTACTCTAAACCAACCGAAAAGCATATACGTATTAATCACCAGAAAATAGCAAACAACTATTTTTCAAGTGATAATATGAGTAAAAAACTCAAGCTTTATAATGAAAAAAAACTCGCAGAAACTATATACTGTCTTGCGAAAGAAAAATGTCAACCATGTGTTGAGTTAGCAGTATTGCTCGAAGAACTAGAAATAGGCCCTTTGGCAACAATCAATGCTCTCAATACAGCAGAAAAAATGTTGGTAAATAAATTGGATGTATCTATGGAATATAACGAGCAAGGTCATGTTAAACGTGCTATTGGTAGCTCAGATGATGATCGATATACCAAAGCATTTTCATATATCAATCAGGGGCGAGAGATGATAAACTCGGAAGAATTCTATTTTATCCATGAGGAATCTCTTCCGGATACTTTATGCACTCTCGCGATAAATTGTCCTGATTGCGTTGAAAGGATGGTAATGCTTGCGGGAAAATACCAATTGAACGTTGAATCTGCTCTCAAAAAAGCAGAAGAAAAATTAAGTTCGAACGTGAGTAGTTCAAATCTGAGTGCACTTTCAATCATTCGTAGTGAGCTAAAAAACGATCTAGTCTTTTACTGATCTTTTGAAACAACAGGACATATAAAACAGAAACTTCAAACCAAATCTCACTTCTTCATCCTTTTTAGGCGGAAGACGTTTTCGCGCTCCATCTCCTCCAGGCGCAGCCGGATAAAAGCTGCCTGATCTTTCATGCGCGGGATGACGGAAAACTCTAGCGCGT
This sequence comes from Candidatus Nanohalarchaeota archaeon, assembly GCA_030594795.1. Classification (GTDB taxonomy): domain Archaea; phylum EX4484-52; class EX4484-52; order EX4484-52; family B79-G9; genus B79-G9. The sequence continues at coordinate 22,915 of JAUVEK010000001.1, forward strand.
TCACTCTCCTCTTTGTCTTTTCAATCTCATCAAGCAATTTCAGGATGGTGGTCTCTACTTCTGCTGCAAGCACAACCTTATCAACAACATGCTCGTATGCATAAGCAGCCTCATCTATCCTTGAGCTCGACGCGATCAGCCCGTATCCTCTCTCATGCATGTGCTTGACAACACCAGTAGACGATATCTTCGGCACGACAACACCCATCACATTCTTGCTCGTTACCTCAATCCCGGGGCACTCCTTCAAAGCCATTGCATAAGACTGGACACAAAGCGCCCCGTCAATAGACTCAGCAACATCTACGCACCGCTCAGCCTTGATATACTCAGAAGTAAGTTCAGAGCGGACACTCTTTGCTTTCTTCAAAGTATCAAAAAATTCAAGAATCAGGCCGTCTCTTTTCTTCTTCAGGAGATTATATCCTGCATCAGCTAACTTGATGCTCTTTTTAAGCTTCATCAACTCAGACCGCGTCGGCTTAATATCCTGCGCCATAATCACTTCGCCTTGCCCTTATAATATTTCTCCTTAATCCCGGGACTGACCCTTGTAAGCTCATCCTCTGGAATCGAGGAAAGCAGATCCCACGAAATATCAAGAGTCTTTTCAATGCTCCTGTCCTCTTTCTTGCCCTGCCTTACAAACTTATCCTCAAAGGCAGCAGCAAACTTCAGGAGCCTCTTATCGCGCTCAGAAAGCGCTTCTTCACCGACAATCGCTACAAGGCCTCTCAGATCTCTTCCTTCAGCATACCCTGCATACTGCTGGTCAGATACATCCTTATGGTCCTCCCGGGTCTTGCCTTTTCCAATGCCTGAATTCATCAGGCGTGAAAGCGAAGGCAATACATCAACTGGCGGGTAGATATTGTTCCTGTGCAATTCCCTTGAAAGCACAATCTGCCCCTCGGTAATATACCCGGTCAGATCAGGGATAGGGTGCGTAATATCATCCCCGACCATGGTAAGGATAGGTATCTGGGTAATAGACCCTTTTCGTCCCTTAATCATGCCTGCCCTCTCATAAATAGTAGCAAGGTCAGTATACATGTACCCCGGGTACCCGCGACGCCCGGGAACTTCCTCGCGCGCAGCCCCGATTTCACGAAGCGACTCGCAGTAATTAGTCATATCCGTCAATATCACAAGCACGTGCATATTCTTCTCATAAGCAAGATATTCAGCAGCAGTAAGCGCCATCTTCGGCGTAATCAGCCTCTCGACAGCCGGGTCATCTGCAAGGTTCAGGAATACTACTGCCCTTTCAAGCGCACCTGTCTGCTCGAAATCCGAGATAAAATACTGCGCCTCTTCATTCGTGATGCCCATCGCAGCAAACACGACAGCGAAATCGCCTTTCTGGCCGACCACTTTTGCCTGCCTTGCAATCTGCAGGGCAATCTCATTGTGCGGAAGACCTGAACCAGAAAATATCGGTAGCTTCTGCCCCCGGACAAGCGTATTCATAAGGTCAATCGTGGATATGCCTGTCTGAATGAAATCAGCAGGCGGGCTGCGCGCATAAGGATTAATAGCTGCCCCCATGATATTCATCTTCATCTCAGGAACAATCTCAGGCCCGTCATCAATTGGCTTGCCTGCACCTGAAAGAATCCTTCCAAGCATATCAGGAGAAACAGGAAGCTCAATAGTCTTTCCAAGGAACTTCACCCTTGAATTCCTGTCAATGCCGCTCGTACCTTCAAATATCTGAACAACCACGATGTCCTTTGACGTATCAAGCACCTGCCCACTCTTCACATCGCCATTAGGCATAGTCACCCTGACAATTTCACCATACCCGATATTCTCTGTCTTTTCAACAAAGACAAGAGGTCCTGCAATCCTTGTAATCGTCTTATATTCTTTCGCTGTCATTTAAATCACCATCATTCACATATATTCTGTATCATAAATTTATCATAACATAATCTCTCTGCTTTTATATCTCTCCCTCACCAATCATCTCTTTAATCTGCTCTTTCAATGCTGGCAGGCGCTCTTTTATAACTTTCCACACGATTTCATAGTCAATCCCAAAATAAAAATGAGTAATCTTGTCTCGCGTTTTCGCCATATCACTCCAGGGGATTTCTTTATATTTTTGCCTTATCTCTTCTGGAATATTTTTAGAAGCTTCTCCAATAATCTCAAGTTTCCTTACAACAGCACTTGAAGTCTTGTCATCTTCTGCAAACTCCTCATAACTCATGCTGCCGACAAATTCTTCAATCTTCAAAATGCTGTCAAGTATATCCTTGATGTACAGTCCATAATCTCTTTTCATAAGTTCACTACCTCATGTAATATTTGTTTTTTGAGTTCTTTCCGCAGGACAGGTTTCCTGACCAGATCAACTTTTTTCTTTAAAATTTTCTCCATATAGCGCTCAAGATTCAAAAACTCAAAAAGGTCAGGCACTTCATGAAATTCCACAAGGATGTCTATATCACTTCCTCTTTTCTGCTCGCCTCTTGCAAAAGAGCCGAATACACCGATCTTTTTCACCTTGTACCTGTCCTCGAGCAGCTTTCTATGCTCGCCGATGACATTCAAGGCACCTTCAAGTTCTTTATTCATCATCATAGTGTAACCTTCCATCAACTCTAAGCTTTTTATTAATTTTCAGTGACCTTTGGGGTGACCCTTTCAGTGACCTTGTCATTCAAATACTCTCTGTCTTGCTTAAAAGTCACATCTTCTGATTCACGTTCATTTAACACTAATCACCATCACTCCAACTTGTCAAACTCCTTATCCATCTCCTTCGCAGCAGACGAAAGCACTTTCTCATAATCCTTGTCAAACTTTGCATCTCCTATCTGATTCTTCGATTTCACTTCAAGTATCGTTGCTGCCCTCACGCCATTCTCAAGCGCAGCATACGAAAGATCCGCATAATGCAGAATCGTCTTCAAAAGCATGTAACTCTTTTTCAGCTCGCTGTACATGTCCACGTCATGGAACGCATTCTGCTGAAGGAAAAACTCACGTATAAGCCGTGCAACCTCTAGGGTGACCTGCTCTTTTTCAGGCAGCGCATCACTTCCCACAAGCTGCACAATCTCCTGCAGTTTCTCTTCTTCCTGCAATATCTTCATGCAGCGCTCGACATGCGCTCTCCAGTCAGACGCGACATTTTTTGCAAACCATGTATCAAGAGTATCAAGATAAAGGCTGTAGGATGTCAGCCAGTTGATAGACGGGAAATGCCTTCTTTGCGCAAGCTTCGCATCAAGCGCCCAGAAGCACTTGGTAACACGTAGCGTATTCTGCGTGACCGGCTCAGAAAAATCCCCTCCAGGCGGCGAAACCGCCCCTATAATCGTGATCGAGCCCTCTTTGTCTGTCCCGAACGGCACAACACACCCTGCCCGCTCATAAAACTCCGCAAGTTTCGTAGAAAGATAAGCAGGATAGCCTTCCTCACCAGGCATCTCCTCAAGCCTGGATGAAATCTCACGCATAGCCTCAGCCCATCGCGAGGTGCTGTCAGCCATCAGGGAAACAGAATAACCCATGTCCCGATAATATTCAGCAATAGTGACGCCGGTATAGATTGACGCCTCACGTGCAGCAACAGGCATATTGGAGGTATTTGCAATCAGAACAGTCCTCTCCATCAGAGTCCTGCCTGTCTTTGGATCCTTCAGGTGCGGGAACTCAGTAAGAACCTCAGTCATCTCATTTCCCCTCTCCCCGCATCCGATATAAACAACAATCTCAGCATCAGACCACTTTGCAAGACTCTGCTGCGTAACAGTCTTTCCTGCCCCGAAAGGCCCTGGAATAGCAGCGACACCGCCTTTTGCAAGCGGGAACAAGGCATCAAAAATCCTCTGCCCTGTAGTCAGTGGAACTGTCGGCACAAGCTTCCTCCTCGACTTCCTTGAGTAGCGCACAGGCCATTTGTGCGCAAGCCTGAGCACGGTCCCGTCCTCAAGCTTCCCTATTTCTTCAGTAACATTGTAGCTTCCGCTCTTCAGCTCGGCAATTTTGCCGGACACATCAGGTGGCACAAGAATCTTATGCAGGACACTGGGTGTCTCCTGGACAGTCCCAAGAATATAACCGCCGCTGACCTTATCGCCCTTCTTCAGGCTCGCCTTGAAATCCCATTTCTTCTCCTGGTCAAGGCCTGGCGCATCAACGCCTCTCTTGATAAAGTCACCCATCTGCTCCTTTAAAACAGGGAGCGGCCTCTGTATCCCGTCATAGATTGACTTGAGAAGACCGGGGCCGAGCTCAACAGAAAGCGGCATGCCGGTATTGATAACCGGCTCATCAGGCCTGATGCTTGTAGTATCTTCATAAACCTGGATGACGGTCTTTTCACCGTCTATCTGGATGACCTCACCCATCAGCTTTTCTTTTCCCACGCGCACCACATCATACATGCGCGCACTTATATTCTTTGCAACAACCACAGGACCTGCGACCCTGTAGATGAATCCTTCCTTTCCTTTTTTTCCACTCTGAACATCTTTTACTGCCATTCATATCACCTGTAAATCATTTATCCCATACATCAATACCAATCGATTTCTTAACCTTTCTCCTCAGGTCATCTTCACCTGCACTGTCCGTTGAAAGCACCACGCAAACAGGCTGCACTGAATTTTCAAGCTTGTCGCGAACCCTTACAGGCAGCCTGCTGACATCATCGCGCATCAGGACAAGCACGCCAATGGACTCATCATCAAGCGCTTTCGACGTTTCCCCTGCAAGTTTTTCAGGAGTGACATTAATTATCCTCCTGACACCTGCGAGCCTGAAACCGATTGTAAATTCATTATCACCAAGTACAGCTATTTCACTCATTTATACCACAATACTCTCACTCATAAATTTTTCATCAAGTCCTGTAACCTTTGCACGGACAAGCATGCGCAAATTCCTGACCTCAATATCCTTCCCGATCATATATCCAAGTATAGGCCCTATGGACAGAGGGTGCTGATGCACCATCAGATCAGCCTGCGCAAGCCAGTGCTTTTCAAGAGCAACCTCAACGCTTCCAAGCTCATTCTTATTCTTCACATCATCCATGCACTTTTCAAGCACCTTATCATATCCTGTACCAGAAAGGCCCGCATACAGCTCATCATAATCCTTTGATTTCGCAAGCTTCAACAACCTGTCATGCGAAAGCCTCTCACCTGAAAATACAAGCTTGTCAACAATAAAATCATATTTATCCTCAATATTTTCCCTGACAATCCTGAAAAGCACTCTCAGATTCAGGATATCTATCTCAGTTTTTATGAACTTCCTGATATATTTTCCCTGTCTTGGCATCCTCTGCGAAAGCTCCATAAACGCATTATAGTATCCCTTATCAAGCGCATTCTCAATACCATAAAGTGACTTGTTCTTATCATACGCATCAATTGCGTCGACGACATCCTTACTCATTTCAACAACCTTTGATGACATTATTATCTCCCTGCCCGTTTCCTTTTTCAGCAGCGTATCAAGTTCAGCACTTCCAAGCGCACCCGCAGGAGTAAGCAGTTTTTTGATTTCATCATCATTCATACCTGAGGATTTCCCTCGAAGAATAGTCTTCAGGTTATAGATATTATATCTCACAAGATACGCCCTGATAAGCATCTCAACCTTGTCGCTCGATATCCTTATAAGCTTATTAAAAGACCGCGCAGCATTCAGGTTAAGGGCAGCCTCGATAAGGTCAGCGCCGCTGAACTTCATTGCAAGTTCGTCAATCTCCTTTTTGTACACAGACTCGCCCATGAACTTTGTGATGCCGTCCGGGCTCATCTTCATCAATTTATCGTACTCATGTCTTTTAATCATGAAACTCTTCATGACACGCACCCTCGTGTTTACATAAGGGTATGTTCCAAGCCCGATTTTTGAATTTTCCGGCATTATATTCACCACTTACAGATTTTTAAACAATATTTTCGAAACATCTTTCAGGTACTCGTCACTCACGTCCTCAAGCACGCTGTCAAATGTGCAGTCTATCCGCACATTTCCTTCCTTGTTTTCAACAATGACACCGCCGCAAATACCTGCCTCTTTTACCTCAAGCCCGCTGGAAATTGATTTGACAAGAGACCGGTCTTTTGCATTAACATAGACGCACCTGGCGTCCGCTATCTCATCCATTGCTTTTTTTATCATTTTTCCATAAATCTTTTTTTTGGTTTTATCGTCGAACTCAAGGACTCTCTCTTTCAGCGCCTCAAACACCATCTCAATAACTTCCTTTTTGGCATCAAGCTCAATTCTTTTGCACCGGAGCTTCGTTGACGCAATCTCTTTTTTCTCCATTGCCTCTATTACAGCCTCTGCTTCAC
>JAUVEK010000140.1 GCA_030594795.1 Candidatus Nanohalarchaeota archaeon
GGTCGCTGATATATATTTATGTTTTTCATAAGGCGCTTGGGTTTTTGGTTTGATTGTGGTTGAGCACGCTGTTTTTTTGCGCTAGCCTATATCCAAAAGGAATTTCCACGCCGGGATTACTGCAATGCCATCTGTTCTTTCTTTTTCAAGGTCTATGATTATGGATTTTCCTGCTTTTTCTCTGAATTTTTCCCGGAATTTTTTGATCTGCTTTGTGTCTTTTTCCTTCTTTTTGACTTCAATCGCGTCCAGTTTCCTGTTTGCAGGGATTACAAAGTCTATCTCAAAACTGTTTCTGTAGAAGAATCGGGCATCAATTTTTGTGGCAATAAGATTTTCGAGCATAAATGGCAAAACGCTGTCCAGGTCTTGATTGAATGCAAAGGCAATGTTGGGGGTGGTAAGATATGCTTTTTTTAGTTTTCTTCTGCTTGCCATGGGGCTTCCACGATAGTTGAATATCATTTTTATCAAAAGGCCAAATTCAAGATATTCAAAGTAGTTTGCAATGGTTCGCTGGTCTTTTCCAAGGTTTTTTGAAATTTCCTTGTAGTTTACTATTGTGCCTGGTCTTTTTCCAAGGAGATATACCAGGGTTTTCAGGAGTTCCACGTCTTTTATTTCGAATTCTTCCGGGAGGTCCCGGTAGATTATCCTGTCTATGACATTGTTCCGGATGTATTTTCTTGCAAATTCCTCGTCCTGTTCTTCTGCAAGTTCGGGAAATGTACCGTATTTGAGATACCTATAAAAAAGGGGCAGTATCTCACGTTTCCATAAACCCGGGTTTGCTTTTATTTTTGCCACGTCTTTGTTGTTCATCTCAAGAAATTCTTCAAATGTAAGCGGAGTCATGAGGAAGTCCAGTATCCTGCCTGCAAGGCACTCTTTGGATTTTTTTCTTAGGGTGACGGATGCGGATCCTGATATGAAGAATTTGATGCCGGGATAGAGGTCGTAATATGTTTTCAGCTTGTTTTCCCAGTCATCCACTTTCTGTATCTCATCTAAAAAAATGTATAGAGTATCACTGTTTTCTTCAAAGGTTCTTCCCAGTATGAATTTTTGGTATGATTCAAGGATATCTTTCAGATCAAATGCTATTTCGTCAAAAGAGAAGTAAAATATGTTCTTTTTGGCTGTGTCTTTCAGCAGGCGTGATATCAATTGAAGTAAAAGTGTTGTTTTCCCCACTCTTCTTAACCCCCAAAGGAGAAGAATCTGCCTCTTTTTGAGATATTTCTCTAATTCAAAGTAGGTCTTCCTTTTGTAGTCCTTCAGTAATTCGGGACGGACTGTTCCTGTTTTCCACCACGGGTTGAAGCGCTCTAAATCATCTGTTGTTGACATAAGTACATTATGATGTTACTAATTTATATATTTAATGACATTATGATGTCATTATTTCATGATTGTGGCAATAGGTTGTGTTTTCTCAGTGCACTCTGGAGGTTCTGTTTTTGCCATTGCATCACCACATATCGCCTTGCAGGGTCAATAGATTATTATTCTAAATTTGAATTATTCTTAATTGGAATAATTTTTTTTGGATTCTCTAAAGATGCCTGTGCCCATGTATTTTTCCCAGAAGTTCCATGAGTTCTGGATTTCGATTATCTGGTCGTCGAGCATATTGTGTGTTTGGTTACATAAATTTAGATGTTTTTGTGTAGTATGTTACATGAATTTGAAGAGGAGAGATACACAGGGTTCGCAGTTTAGGGTAGAGATGCGCGTTTTTATGCGAGAAATTATGCGCTGAAGAACTTATCATGCGTAAGAGCATTATGTTTTACTGCAGAATGTTTCTGCTTTTTTGTGAAATTGCCGGATTGATGAATAGATTCCTGCAAATGAGGGTTATGGTCATGACAATTATTGTGTTGACAATAATTATCTGCCTTGTTTGTGTATAATGGTGGAGGTTACGTATTTATTAATTTTTAAGTTGTATTAGTGTTTATGCAACTTACGCGCAATATGGAGGATTATCTTGAGGCGATTTATGCGCTCTCAAGGGATAATGATGTCCGTGTTAAGGATATTGCGGACAGGCTTGGCATCAAGTCTGCTTCTGTTTCTGAGATGCTCCGTAAGCTTGATAAGTGCAGGTATGTTGCGTATGAGAGGTATGGGAAGATTGAGCTTACTCCTAATGGTGAGCTTATAGGGAAGACTGTTATGGTTCGGCATGAGACTATCAAGGCATTTTTGAAGATTATTCTCGTGCCGGAGGATGCAGCTGAGAGGAGCGCGTGCACTATTGAGCATAATCTTGAGCCTGAGACTGTTGAGCAGCTTACTAAGTTTGTTAAGTTTGTGGGTGCTTATCATATGCACCCAAAGTGGCTTGAGCATTTTGAGGCTTATTGTGAGAGCGGGAAGATTCCCAAGTGCGATTATAGTAGGTGATATATGTGAAAAAGGTCAGAGTCGGGATTATGGGAGCTACGGGGATTGTTGGAAGAGAATTGCTGAAAGTGCTGTTTGCCCGGAAGTTTCCGATTGAGTCGTTGAGGCTGTATGCATCTCACAGATCTGTCGGCAAAAAGATTGAGACCCTGCTTGGAGATATCTGTATTGAGAATGCAGATGAGGCTGATTATTCTCTTCTTGATATTGCGTTTTTTGCGATTGGAGGAGGGTGGCCGAAGGAGAATGCTCCAAAAGCTGCGAAGGCAGGGTGTGTTGTTATTGATAATTCCTCTACGTTCCGGTACGATGATGGTGTCCCTCTAGTTGTTCCTGAGATTAATGCTTCTGCAATTGGTGATTCTATGCTGATTGCCAATCCCAACTGCACTACTGCGATTGCAGCTATACCACTTTACCAGATTTATAAGAAGTATGGGCTCAGGAAGGTCATCATTTCCACTTACCAGGCAACCAGCGGC
>JAUVEK010000086.1 GCA_030594795.1 Candidatus Nanohalarchaeota archaeon
GTCCTCATCACTCAGCTCCGCCTGCTCCTGGAGAACCTTAAGCCTCTCATGCACACTTAACTTGTAAAATCCTGAAATCTTTGAGCTTTTTGCCATAAAACCACCTTCAACCATCTATATGGCCACAAAACAACAATAGTCACCATGAATAAATACACGCTCAAACTTTAAAAAACCAGTCTATTCCAGAAATGTTGCGCTTGAAGCATTACAGGATTCAGATATTACTTGGAACAAATAAGATATTTAACCTTTTTGGAATATTTATCTACAGATGGTACTATGGTAAGAGATAAAGTAGTAGAAGCAGTAGTAGGTTATGTTACTGAAAATCCATTTTTAGAGCCTTACAACCTTGAGTGGAAGAAAGACGAAAAGGTCTATGGCAAGAGTAGACATTTGCAAGTATGTCCTGGAAAGGACGACGAAGTGAAACTGATTGCTTTTATAGGGACATCAAGAAAAGTAAGAGGTGAATATCCGAGATTAGAGTGTGAAATTGTTGATCCGAAGAATGGTATACCAGAAGCAATATTTACTCCATATATAAAAGACCTGCCAATTGAATATTATGATCGTTACGAGGAGGATGCGCAAAGTTTTGATATCTGGAGTTGGTATGGGTCGCTTCCTGGTTGGATGAAAGAATCTACAAAATATCAGAGACCTAAGGAGACCACAGAATATAAACATTTTAAATACTTGGCTCATATGAGAACTGACGATTTCGCTCTAGTGGACGAGGACAAAATTAAAGAAGAAGATGAAGAAACCAGAGAAATGGTACAATTAACGCTATTACATGCAGAATGCTTATTTTGCGAACTAGATAAACTGGAAAAAGGAGTGAGGATAACAGATGGGACTATTTATGTACCCCTTTTTTATCCTGAATTGATGCAGACAGGATCAGGTTTGCCTTCACTCACTATTAAATGGGATTTACTTGAACCATATTTGAAGCAGGACTCAGTCTAATTTTGGTAATAGATATTAGAATTTATGCAGGCAATCAATATCATATCCTTACCCCTACAAATTGTAAAAATTCGCAATATTTATAAATATGTAGGGGTAATATGTTGTCATGGTATCTGTCAGAAAAAAGAAAGTGGGTAATCAGGAATATTACTATCTCGAGCACAGTTTTCGAAAAAATACCCGGATAGAAAAAAAAGAGAAATATCTTGGAAAAGAGCTTCCTAAAAACATTGAAGAATTGAAAAAGCAGTTTGTTTCTGAAATATACAGGGATAAATGGTTTAATGTCTTCGGGAAAATAAAAGCCGGGTTTTGTGCGCAGAACAAAACAATGCCTCCTTCAGCATTTGAGAAAGAAAAAGAGACATTCATGATTCGGTTTACTTATGACACCAACAGGATAGAAGGCTCAACACTTACATTAAGAGAGACAGCAGATTTGCTCGAAAGGGGAATAACTCCAGGGGCAAAATCCATGGAGGATGTATCAGAAGCAGAAGCGCACAAAAACGCGTTCTATGAGCTGCTGGAATATAAAAAAGATATGTCTATGCAGATGGTTTTGTATTTTCACAAAAAATTACTAGAAAACACGAAAAAGGACATTGCAGGAAAAATCAGGCAGCATCAGGTGGCAATATCCGGGAGTAAATTCATGCCCCCCTTTCCTGCAGAGATATACCTGTTACTTACAGACTTTTTCAGGTGGTATCACCGTTATAGAGATAAGATTCAACCAGTGGAGCTTGCTGCTCTGGTGCACCTGAAACTTGTAACAATTCACCCCTTTGCAGACGGAAACGGGAGAATAAGCAGGCTGATGATGAACTTTGTCCTGTATAAATATGGCTATCCCATGCTCAACATCCCTTATGAGAAAAGGGCTGGCTATTACAGGGCCCTGGAAAGAGCGCAAACGAAAAAAGATGAGAATATATTTCTACAATGGTTCTTCAGGAGATATTCAAAAGAGCAAAATAAATATTTATTGCCATAGTTGAGTGCATTCATTTTCCTCTGCCAAGCCTCGTATGCGCTTTCGCCACATCTCTTGACGTAAACGCAGAAAGAAGCGACAGCTCGCCGCAAAGCACAGCAGCGCCGACAATCTCTGCAAACTTGTGCGCATTCTCACCAGACTTCTTTGACGCTCCCTGCACACCAAGAATCTCAAGCGCCTCCTTCTGTGTCCCAAGACCTGTCCCGCCCCCGACAGTTCCGACATTCAGGTTCGGTATGTAGACTGAGATATACAAATCATCACCAAGCATCTCGCATGTAGTGACACCCATGGCCGCTTCAGTAACGTGCGCAATATCCTGCCCGCACGCAAGAAATATAGCTGCTGCAATGTTCCCGTAATGCGCATTGAACCCCAGGCTGGATGCAACAGCCGAGCCAAGCAGGTTTTTGCGGTAGTTCACCTCAAAAATATGCTTTGCACTCGTTTTAAGCACTTTCTCTATTATCTCCTTCTTTATTATTGCCTCTGCATGCACGCTTTTTCCTCTTCCTGAAATGAAATTGATTGCTGAGGGCTTCTTGTCTGTGCACACATTCCCGGAGAGGCTAATGCATTTTACTTTTGTCTCCTTGTCTACAAGTTCCCTTATTACTGCATCGCATGCGATTACAGCCATGTTCATGCCCATCGCATCTTTCGTATCAAACACGAACCTCAAAAACACATTCCTTCCCACAATCCACGGCTGGATTTCTGTCAGCCTGCCGTACTTGGTTGTGCTTTCAGCAACCTTTTTTATGCGCAGGAAATTCTTCTTTACCCACGAGACAAACTCCTTTGATTCCCTGAGCCCGGATGTGCGAAATACCGGCGCCCTTGTCATCCCCTTGTTCTCAGCATATACCAGGACACCGCCGGATTTCGTAGCAGCGCTGCACCCCCTGTTCACAGAAGCGACAAGCGCGCCCTCGCTAGTCGCAAGCGGGACATAATACTCCCCTTTTGCGCACTCGCCATTGACCTTAAGCGGTCCGGCAATCCCAAGCGGAACCTGTGTTGCCCCAATCATGTTTTCAATATTTTTCCTGCATGCAGTCTCTGTATCAATAATGCCGCTGCCAATGTTTTTGAGGCTTGCGCCCGTCAGTCTTTCAACTGCCCTCCGGCGTATCTCAACAGCATCTTTTGATGAAACTAACGAATCCTCTTCATGCATCTTCATTTTTCCTTTGGCTATTTTCTCAACAAAATTATCCATACTAACCACATATAATTAGAATTTTACCTCCAACATATAAATGCTTATTCCCATAAGTAATAATGCATGAGCGCCAGAAACCATATATGGGGCTATTACGGCATAATTCTTGCAGCGCTCCTGTTCATACTTGTTGCGCCGTTTCGCGACGTGATTGTGTATTCTGTTTTTGTATATTATATTGCACGGCCGTTCTACAGCATAATGTTGCGCATCACAAGACTAAAGACATTCTCATCTATTTTTTCACTCATCATAGTCATACTCCCGATAATAGCCATAATAATATACACAGCAAATATTGGCGCAATCGAGCTGGCTAAATATGCAGAAAGCATTCCTGAGGAACAGAAATCACAATATGTTGACATGGTTATAGCAAAAATAAACATCACTGAAGATATGAGCAACCCGTGGGATTCCCTGTCAACCTTCGGGCGCGATAAAGAGTTTACAGCATCGCTTATGAACCTCTTTAAGCAGTCAACAGGATACTTTTTCACATTTCTTGGGTTCGTATTCAGCATCTTTCTGATATTCCTCATATCATTCTACCTTATAAGGGATGGAAAGAAGATAAGAAACCTGCTGGAAGAAGACATCTTCGATAATCAGGGGGTAGCAGAAAACTACTTTGCAGCCACAGACAAAGCCCTCTTTCGCATATTTTTTGGAAACATCTTAAATGCCATCATCACAGCCATACTTGCAATGATAGTCTATAACCTGTTCAACACATACGCCCCACTGCACCTGCAATTGCCCTACCCGATACTTCTTGCAATACTTACAGGTGTCGCAAGCCTTGTCCCGATGATAGGAGTGAAACTTGTATGGATACCGACTATTATTTATCTTGCTGTAAATTCGTTTGTTGCAGGCACTGTTTTTGGTGATGCTGTTTATCTTGCAGCGTTTTTAGTTGCAGTGAATGTGGTTGTTGATATGATTCCTGATTTTGCGCTGCGCCCTTTTGTGTCTGCAAGAGGGGTTCATACAGGCGCCATGATGCTCTCATATATATTCGGCCCCCTTGTATTCGGGATAAGCGGAATCTTCATAGGCCCGATGATAGTAGTGCTTGCATCAAACTATGCAAAGATAGTGCTTCCTGCGCTGAAAGAGAAATAAATCATAAAATATATATGATGTCGAGGAATTTCAAGAGTATAGAATATGGTAGTATACAAAGATTGATGCAAGCCAAATATAGATGAATGAGCAAAAACAAATTAGCATTTTTACGTCTACTTACATCCCCTTATAACAAATTCAGCAGCTTTTACATAATCATCTAAGCTTCCTTTTGAAAAATCAAAAGCTTCTTTTAAAGTAACAGATTCACCAACTTCTTGCGAAAATTCAGGAGGTACGTAAAGACCCATGAGTCCACAATTATAGGGAACTCTGCCTACTAAAGGATCACCAAGTGAACCTTGTTCCGTCATTCTGCTAGGTGATAGAGCTACACCTAGTACATATTCTCCTTTTTCTCTAACAGAATCCGGCAATGATTCAATAACCGCAGAAATATGCTCTACACTAGGACCTGCGATGAATATATTTTCGCCTGCATAAACAAAATCTTGGACTTCGGAATTATCTGGTTTTCTAAGATTAATATTCATCTCATATCTCCTGATTATTTTTTCTACTCTTAAATAGTGATGCGATTTTATAAATCTTTCGGCTTTGTTTTTGCTACAAGTTTAGCCTCTTTCTCGATTTCATCGAACAACTATCAATCAAACATTTTATTTGTTTCAGACACTGTAAGAATTAAGTGAGAATGATTTTTCTGCTTCCTATTTTTCAAAAAGCTTAAACTCACTCAATCTTTGCGCCCTCGACACCAATCTTGGTCTTGATGACATTCGCCCCTGTCTCGGCAATTGCCTTCATAACCTTATTCTGGTCCTTTGGATAACACAGCGCAACCATGATGCCCCCCCATCCGCCTCCCGAAAGCTTTGCGCCAACAGCCCCCGAAGATATAGCAGCAGAGATGCAGTCATCAAGCTTCGGATGCGACATGCCAAGCTTCTCAAGCAGTAGCTGGTTCTCATTCATCAGCCTGCCCACTTCATCAATATCCTCCTTCTGTATCGCAGCTTTCGCATCAAGGCTCAGCTTCTCGATGTCATCAAAAATCCCGCGAACCATCGTTGGGAACCGCTTCTCCATGCTCGGCAGATGATACCCGACAGTAAGCGCAGTAGGCGCAGGAACCTTAGTATCCCCGATAACGACGCAAAACTTATGCTCACCCAAAGAATCGAACTTAACCCCCTTCTCTGTCTTTCTCACGCAATTAAAGCCGCCAACTGACGACGACACAATCTCGCTCCCCGATGCTTTACCCCCGTGAATCTTCACCTGGTGCGCATAAACCCAGTCAAAATAATCCCCGACATCAATCTTTTTGCCGCTCATCTCAGACACAGCTTTCAGGATCGAGCAAAACACAGCAGTTGAACTGCTCATCCCAGAGTTCACAGGAATATCAGATGTGATTTTAATATCAAACCCGGAACATATCTTAAACCTGCGCACAAGCTCCCCTAAAAAATCCAGGACAGGATACAGCTCAGGAGCCTTGCTTTCATAGCTGCCAAGGCCATTCCCCAGGACTGCGCATCCCCCCCCGAAAGCCGCAGAATCAACAACAACCCTGTCATCATCTCTTTTGCATA
>JAUVEK010000022.1 GCA_030594795.1 Candidatus Nanohalarchaeota archaeon
CACTTCCCCATGACACTAAAACAGGAAGGTGACAATATCATAATCACCAACTTCATGGGCGAAAAAGGCACAAGAAAAGCGCACATAAAAGAAGGCGTAAAAGTAAACATTCAAAAAGAAGAGATGACCCTCACCGGCCCCTCGAAAGAAAACGTGGGCCAGAGCGCCGCAAACCTCGAACAGGCATGCAAACACAAAAAAAAGGACGTAAGAATTTACCAGGATGGCATATACATCACAAAAAAAGGATAGGATACACATGGCAAACACCAGCACAATAACAGAACTGCTCGAAAAACGCGCACAAATCAAGAAAAAAAAACCGCGCTTCCTGAGAACAGACTCCGCCAAAATAAAGCGGCTCGCAAGACAAAAAAAATGGAGACGCCCAAAAGGCCGCGACAACAAAATAAGAAGACGCAAAAGAGGGAGTCTCGCAAGCCCAAGCTACAGCTCGCCAAAAAAAGTAAAAGGCATGCACCCAAAAGGGCTCACTGAAATACTTGTATCAAACCCAAACGAACTGGAAAACGCGGACAGCACAAAACACATAATTCGCATCAGAAGCAGTGTCGGCAACAAAAAGAAAAGAATCATCATAAAAAAAGCAAAAGAACTTAAACTCCTGATAATCAACCCGAAAATAAAACTAAAAATAAAACCAAAAGAAGAAGAAAAACAAAAAAAGAAAGAAAAAGAAACTGCAAAAAAAGAGCCAGAAGAAACCAAAGAAAAACCAGAACAACAACCAGCTAAAGAAAAAAAGCCAGAGCCTGCGAAAGAAAAACCAGCAAAGGAAAAAGAACCTGCTCCCGCAAAAAAAACTCCCAAAAAAGATAAAAAAGAAAAGCCAAAACCATCCAAAAAAACACCAAAAAAGCCAAAACCAGCAACTAAACAAGAAAAAGGGCGGGTGGGGGCTCAGGGAGGAAAATCACACAATACCAAGGGGAACGTGAACGTACTTCACACATCACCAAAAAAGCCAACCGCCGCACCCAAACCAGAAGCCAAAAAAACAAAAACAATTAAAACAACCAAAAAATGAAATGATAACATGAACGCCATCACATTTATACACATGGGAAAAGACCACTGTCCGCTCTGCGGAACAATCGGCAACAAAAAAAAAGAAAGCAAGATTGAATACATGAAATGCCCGTTTTGCGACACAGAATACACAAACGAAATAATAATAAAAGTAGGAGAAAAAGAATTCACACTTGAAAACAACTAAAGCAATAAAAAAAACAACATCAACACACGGTGATTGACTTGAACATAAGAAGCCAGCGAAACATTGCAAAAGGGATACTGAAAGTAGGTAAAAACAAAGTATGGATAGACCCTGAGAAGACCAGCAGCGTACAGGAAGCCATAACAAAGAACGACCTCAGAAAGCTCATAAGCGAAGGTACAATAACAGCAAGACCAATCGTTGGTACAAGCACCTCAAGATCAAAAAAAATAAAAGAACAGAAAAAAAAAGGCCAAATGAAAGGATACGGCAAAAGAAAAGGAACAAAAACAGCAAGAGTGCCGTCTAAAAAAACATGGATAAAAAAAATCCGTGCACAAAGAAAAGAACTCAAAACCCTCAAATCAAAAGACAAAATAACAACACGTGAATACAGGCACCTCTACGTAAAATCAAGTGCCGGCGTCTTCAAAGACAAAGCAGGCATACACCTCCACATCAGGAAAATGAGATCATAGACTTAAGCGTGATAAAATGGATGCAAGATACAGACTAAACTTCAAAAGGCGGAGAAACGGCAAAACAAACTACAAAAAAAGATACGATTACCTCCTCTCAAAAGAGCCGCGCATAGCCATAAGAATCACAAACAAACAAATAATCATCCAGACCATCAAATACAAACTGGAAGGTGACGAAACCATAGCGCAGGCAACCTCAAAAGAACTCACCTCCTTCGGCTGGACACAATCGCAAAAAAACATACCCTCAGCATACTTAACAGGCCTGCTCTCTGCAAAAAGAGCCGTAGACAAAAAAATAAAAAGTGCAATCATCGACCTTGGCCTGCACACAGCCCACAAAAAAGGGCGCATCTTCGCAGCCGTAAAAGGAATCATTGACAGCGGCATAAAAATATCGCACGACGAAAAGATGCTCCCGGGCGAAGAAAGAATCACAGGCACACACCTAAAAAAAGATGCTGCACAGGAATTCCAAAAAGTAAAAGAAAACATACTCAAAGCAAAAAAAAGCGAACAGAAACCCAAAGGCGAACCGCACACAAAACACAAAAAGGCCGCATCCAAAACTACAGCAAAAAAACAAGGCAAAAAAGACAAGACCTCAGGAAAAACAAACCCGAAATCAAAAAAAGAGAAAGAAAACAAAAAATAACTTAACAGAGTGAAAAACATGGAAAGACGCAGAAGAGAAAGACCTAAAAACATGGAAAGAAAGAAAAGAGAAAGACCCACCGAACCATGGACACCGAGAACAAGCCTCGGCAAAAAAGTAATGAGCGGCGAAATAACATCGATAGAAGAAATATTCAAAAAAAATTACGTCATAAAAGAGTCACAAATCATAGACTTCCTCGTACCCAACCTTGAAGACGAGATAATCTTCATTGGCGGGATGCCAGGCAAAGGTGGCGGCAAAAAAAGAACACCCTTGAGAATTACAACCCGCATGCACCAGTCAGGCAGAAAAAGAACACTACATGCGCTCGTTGCAGTAGGCAACAAAAACGGCCTCTTAGGCATCGGCTACGCCACCGGCAAAGACGCGCTAAGCGCAATCACAAAAGCCTCAACACAGGCAAAACTCAACATAATCCCGATAAGGCGCGGCTGCGGCTCATGGGAATGCGAATGCAAAGGCGCGCACTCAATACCATTCAAAACACGCGGAAAAGTAGGTTCCGTCTTAGTACAGCTAATACCTGCCCCCCGCGGGATCAACCTGTGCGTGGCGCCTGAAATCAAAAAACTGATGAGGCTGTCAGGCATCCGTGACCTGTGGACAAAATCAAGAGGACAGACAGACACAAGGATAAACTTCATAATGGCAAACTTCAGCGCACTAAAAAACCTGAACAGAATGAAAACAACCCCGGATTCAATAAAAACAACAGGAATGCTTGAAGGCCCTGACACAACAATAACCCAACCCGAAAAAGAACCAGAAGAGGAGCCAAAACAGGAAGTAAAAGAAGAACCCAAGACCGAAGAAAAGAAAGTTGAGCCAAAGGAAGAAAAAGCAGAAGAACCAGTAAAAGAAGAAAACTCAGAAGAAAAAGAGAAACCCAAACCAGAACCACCACCAGAAGCCAAAGAAGAACCAAAGGCTGAAGAAAAAGAAGGCAAAACAAAAGCCAAAAAATAGAAGGTCACAAAAATGTACGCAGTAATAAGAATCCGTGGAACAGCAAACCTCAGAAAAGAAATAGAAGGCACACTGCACATGCTGCGCCTCAACAAGCCCAACCACTGCATAATCATACCACAGACCGACACAAACAAAGGCATGCTCAAAAAAGCAAAAGACTACATAACATGGGGCGAGATAGATGACAAAACTCTTGAAGAACTGGTTACAAAACGCGCAAAAATATCCCACACAAAAAAAATAGACCAAAAAAACGCAAAAACAATAATAGAAAAGATAAAAAAAGGAAAACTCAAAGAGTCGGACATCAAACCCGTATTCCAGCTGTCTCCGCCAAAACAAGGCTTCGAAAGAAAAGGAATTAAAAAAACATTCAGGCAGGGCGGAGCACTCGGCTACCGCAAAGACAAAATAAACACCCTTCTTAAAAAAATGCTATAATTCAAGTGATACAATGGTTACCAATCGAAGAAAAAAATCCAACAAGCTTCGCGGCTCAAGAACCCACGGCTGGGGCAGCCCAAAAAAGCACCGCGGCGCAGGCTCAAGAGGCGGGGTAGGAAACGCAGGCGCAGGCAAAAAAGGCCAGCAGATGATGATCAAAAAACACAAAACCGGCGAGCGAATCGGTAGCTACGGCTTCAAAAGACCGCCGGCAATCATAAATAACCCCCGAACAATAAATCTGTGTGATATTGAAAAACTCGTCGAAAAAGGAAAACCTAAAACTGAAATAGACATGACCAAACTCGGCTACGACAAAATATTGGGAAAGGGAAAACTGACAGCCAAGCTAAAAATAACAGCAAAGCAATTCTCAAAAAATGCAATAGAAAAAATAAAAAAAGCAGGCGGGGAAGCAATAATAAAGGAATCTGCCAAAAAAGAAACAAACCACAACCAGGATACACCAAAAGACAATTCTAATACAGCGTAGTGAACAAGATGGATTACGAAGCACTTCTTCAGAAAATACCCGGCGTCCAGACACCAGTAAAAAGGCAGACCTTCAACCAGAAACTGAAATGGACTGGCATCATACTATTATCATACTTTTTGTTATCAGACACATTCCTGCTGGGAGTAAGTCCTGAAAGGCTGGCATACTTTGAACAGCTTGCTGCACTCATGGGCGCAAGCATGGGCTCAATAATTACTCTTGGTATAGGGCCTATCGTATCTGCAAGCATCATACTTCAACTGCTTGTCGGCGCAAAAGTAATTGACTGGGACCTAAGCTCCCACCATGGAAGAATAATGTTCCAGGGCACCCAGAAAATACTGGCATTCTCCTTCGCCTTCATTGAAGCCGCAGCATACACCTTATTTGGCGCAATAGACCCTGTAGTCCACACAAGTGCAATGGTGCTTTTTGTGATAGCGCAGCTGACAATCGGGGGCTGGCTCATAATATTCATGGATGAGGTAGTCTCAAAATGGGGTTTCGGCTCAGGCGTCTCACTATTCATTGCAGCAGGCGTAAGCAAACAGATACTCATAAGAAGCTTCAGCATATTAGACACCCACACTCCCGGCAGATTCGACGGCATAATACCCGGCATGTTCCAAGAACTCGTAACCGGAACACCAACATTCCAGAATCTTCTGCCCTACCTCCTGCCAATATTATCAACATTGCTGGTATTTCTCCTCGTGGTCTACGCCCAGTCAATGCGCGTCGAAATCCCTCTCGCATTCGGCTCAATAAGAGGCTTCGGAAGAAAATGGCCCCTGAAATTCATATACACAAACGTAATGCCCGTAATATTGACATCAGCAATCCTGATAAACCTGCAGGTATGGGGCAAAATGCTCTCCGACCGCGGCCTTCCGCTCCTCGGCACCTTCACTGAAAACGGCGACATCTCCGGCGGACTAATGTATTTCCTAACACCTCCGCACTCATTCGCAATAAACATGCTATCCCTGAGCATCCTCCTAAGCGTAATGCTCGGCATAATGCTTGCATACAGCATATTCAAAGAAAAAGAATACCTCATAATAGCCATAACAACCGTAGCCGGAGTCATTGTAGGCACATACATGATAAACGCATACTCCACCCTCCCGACCCTCATGGACATGACACGTGTATTCACCTACGTATCATTCTACATGGTAGGCTGCGCAGTATTCTCAATGTTCTGGGTAAGCACGTCAGGAATGGATCCAAAAAGCGTCGCAAAACAGATACAATCATCAGGCATGCAGATACCTGGCTTCAGGCGCGACCCGCGCGTAATAGAGCGCGTGCTTAGCCGCTACATCCCGCCCTTAGCCATACTTGGCGGCGCATTCGTCGGCTTCCTCTCAGCATTCGCAGACTTTTCAGGCTCAATCGTAATGGGCACAGGCCTCCTCCTGACAGTAATGATAATCTACCAGCTTTATGAGCAGCTTGCAACCCAGCACCTTGAGGACATGCACCCCATGCTAAGGCAGTTCATGCAAAAGACATAAAAGAGGATATATAATGCAAATACTATTCAATATCATAGAAACAGCCTGCGCACCACTGATAGCAATGGGCCCGCTCTATGCAATAGCAGGCATCTCAACATTCATATCATTTATACTTTCAATATCATACAAGCTCTTGGTAAACCGGAGCAAAATGAAATACGTAAGAACCGAACTAAAAGAACTGAAAACAAAAATGGACGCAGCAAAAAAGAAAGGCAAAGAAAAAGAACTGAAATCATTATTCGACAAAAGCCTGAAACTAAACAACCAGCAACTCATGCTGAACATGAAGCCCCTGATGGCATCAATGGTGCTCATAACACTATTCCTGCCATGGCTTGGCCACGCCTACGGGGACATAACCGCCCCGATAGAAAACAATAGAGGCTTATACACATATGAAAAAACACAGGAGAACTTCACAATCGCAGAAAACAGCAATCCTGTAATCACATTCGAAAACAACGAACTGGGCAAGGTAAAAAACGGCGATGAAATAAAAATAGGAGAGCGCACGCACAATATAGAAATCGAAGAAAAAGACGGGAAAATAAACGCAGTAAAATTCACAGGCTTCAGATCAGACCTGCCATTCACTCTCCCGATATTCAACAAAAACACCGTCGGCTGGCTCGGGCTGTACATAATAATCTCCATGCCCACAACATTTATATTCAGAAAAATCCTGAACGTAGACTAGCACACAAAACATTTATAAAAGTATCAAAACAACCAAACACGGCGCATAACAAAAAGAGGATATAACCATGAAACAGATATTCGAGACAAAATCAGTAAAAAGGAAAGCAACAAGAACACCGGGCGGAAAATTGGTATACAACTACCGCAAAAAAAAGGTCAAAACAGCCACATGCTCAAACTGCAAAGCAAAGCTGGGCGGCATCCCGAGACTAAGACAGTTCGAAATAAACAAGCTCCCGAAAACCAAAAAAAGACCCGAGCGCCCCTACAGCGGAGTCCTGTGCGCAAAATGCCTTGAAGAGGCAATAAAAGAAAAACTAGCGACAACAACAAAGGTGGAAAAAGATGGTAGCAATTGAAATCGGGCGCGTATGCGTAAAAACAAGAGGAAGAAACGCAGGCAAATACTGCGTAATAACAGAAATAACAGACGACAACTACGTAACCATAGCAGGCCCGAAATCCCTAAACAAGATAAAATCAAAAAAATGCAACATAGCGCACCTTGCCCTGACAGACAAAAAACTACAAATCAAAGACAAGGCAAAAGAATCAGACATAGAAAAGGCGCTAGAAAGCGCAAAACTAACCGAAACCTTCAAGCAGGGATTGAAACTCTAGATAAAATCAATCAGAAACAGCACGAATCAACTCTTTAATTTTGCTCTTCAATTCATCCAACTCATTCTTTACAATATCCCACACAATCTCTACATCCACATCCCAATACTTATGAACCACCTGATTCCTGAAATTCTTTATATCCCTCCAGGGTATATCACCATATTTGTCCTTGACCTCATCCGGTATCTGGCTCACTGACTCCCCTATTATCTCCAATGACCTCGAAACCGCATAAATTGTTTTGTCATCTTTTCTGAAATCATCAAAACTCATACCAGAGACGAATCTCTGGATTTTATCAATATTCTCAACAATATCATCCAAAAACAGCTTATATTCTCGCTTCATACCGCTTACCCTGCAATATATATGGTCTGAGTTCCTCCCGTACATACTTCGGCTTAACCAAATCAACTTCGCAATTAAACAGATCATTCAAAAAATTCATAAGCCCGGAACAATCCCTGAAAAGCCCTCTGCCTTTTCGAAACTCCACAAGAAAATCAATATCACTCCCTTTCTTCTGCTCACCGCAGGCATACGAACCAAAAAGAGCAAGCCGCCTAACCCCAAATACCTTTATCTCTTCTCTATTCTTCTCCAGCTTCTTCAATATAGAATCTCTCGTCAATACCATAGACAACTATTGACACTCACAAAATATAAACTTTGTTATCATTTACTCAACAAATATAAAACTTCCAAGTTCATTAAAATCCCATGGAAGACACAGAAAAAATACTCACAAAGACAGAATGGCTCGAAAAATCCCGCGCAAAAACCGACCAAAAATACGGCTGCTATCCAGACAAAAGAGACATACAAACCCACATCAAAAACGGCCTCATAATCCTCGACAAGCCAAAAGGTCCCACCTCCCACCAGGCCGCAGCCTGGGTGCGCGACATCTTTGACCTGAAAAAAGCAGGCCACTCAGGCACTCTCGACCCCGGCGTAACCGGCGTGCTCCCGGTACTCCTTGAAAACGCGACAAAAATAATACCTGCGCTCGTACGCGGCAAAAAAGAATACATCTGCCTCATGCAGCTCCACACAGGCATCCCACAAAAACAAATCATGGAAACCGCAAAATTATTCACAGGTAAAATAGAGCAAATGCCCCCCGTAAAATGCGCAGTAAAAAGAGAGCTAAGAACAAGAGAGATCTACTCACTTGACATACTCGAAATAGAGGAAAGATACGTCCTCTTCAGGGCAGAAACAGAAGCAGGAACATACATCAGAACCCTCTGCACAGACTTCGGCAAAAAACTAAAAACAACAGCCCACATGCAGGAACTGAGGCGCACCAAAGCAGGTTCACTCCCCGAAGAGCAATCACACACCTTGCAGGACATAAAAGACGCTTATGAATTCTACAAAGAAGAAAAAAACGAAAAATACTTAAGAGACATAATAAAACCCCTCGAAGCAGGAGTAAGCCACATCCCAAAAATAATAATCAAAGACTCGGCAATATCTGCAATATGCCACGGCGCCCCCCTGCACATAGGCGGAATAGCAAAACACACAAAAGACATAAAAAAAGACGAATTAATAGCAATAATGAGCCTGAAAGGCGAACTGGTAGCATTGGGTAACTCAACAATGGACTCAAAAACAATCCAAAAGAACAAAACCGGCATAGCATCAAGAGTATTAAGAGTAATAATGCCAGAGAACACATACCCACGAACATGGTAAAGATAAAAGGAGGAAATCAAATGCCCGTAGACAAAAAACTAATGGAAATCCTTGCATGCCCAAAATGCAAAGGAAATGTAAAAGAAGAGAGCATGTTCATAACATGCAAAAAATGCAAACTCGCATACCCTATACTTGACAAAGACATCCCCGACATGCTGATAGAAGACGCATGGCCTTTGGAAAAAGCAAAAAAATCAAAATTTAAGCACACAATAAAAATATAAAAGACTCCACAAAATGTATCCCCGATGTCGAGGTCGCCTAGCTCGGTATGGCGCCGGTCTTGAATCATAAAAGCAAAGAATGCGCTTTTATCCACGCAAACCGGTGTCCGCAAGGACTCGGGAGTTCGAATCTCTCCCTCGACGCCATATTCTTTATAAACAAAAAAACACAGTAGAATAACATGAAGCACAAAAAAGGAACCATCCACAAAAGTGGACAGAACTATCCATAAAAGTGGATTTACAAAAACTAAAACCCTCTAACCAACCTTTATAAAGTTAACGCCACAAAGAGAAATACTATAATTACTTGTAACAACTACAAGCTAAAATTGGTTGCTTAATCCATAGAGATTAAGCATAAAAAAGTCCAATTGAATTCTAACAGCTTTTAGAATCATAAGGACCTTACAGAAACAGGTGATACCTTGACAAGATTCGAAAACATAGTACGAGTCATGAACACGGACCTTGACGGCGACAAAAACATAGTCTACGCACTGACAAACATCAAAGGCATCAGCTACAACCTCTCAAAAGCAATAATATACTCTTCAAAAGTAGACCAGGAAAAAAAACTAAAAGACCTCGACGAAAAAGAAACCAAAGAACTCGAAAAAATAATACAAAACCCGGAAGCGTCAAACATCCCCACGTGGCTCTTAAACCGCAACAGGGACAACGCAACCGGCAAAGACATGCACATAACCGGCACAGACATAACCATAACAACCCGCGAAGACATCAACCGCCTGAGAAAAATCAGGTCATACCGCGGAATCAGGCACGAGCTGGGGCTGCCCACACGCGGCCAGAGAACAAGATCCTCATTCAGAAAAGGAAAAAAAGTAGGCGTAGTCAAGAAAAAGAAAGAATAATCTAGACATAGGTGAAACACTTGGGAGACCCGAAAAAACAACACAAGCACTACAGCAATGTCAAAAGACCTTGGGATAAGGACAGGATAGAGCAGGAAAAAACAATAGTCCAGAAATACGGCACCCGCAGAAAAAAAGAACTGCGAAAAGCAGAAACAATCCTGAGAAACCTGCGACAGCGCGCAAGAGCACTCATTGGAAGCAAAAACGAAAAAGAAGAAGCCTTACTGCTAAAAAAAACATACGAACAGGGACTGACAGAAAAAGAAGCAACCATAGACTCAATCTTGGGCCTCAAAATAGATTCCATACTTGAGAGGCGCCTCCAGACCATGCTGCTCAAAAAAAATCTCGCAAACACCCCGCTGCAGGCAAGACAATTCATAACCCACGGGCACATCGCTATTGACAGCATAAAAGTCACCTCACCAAGCTACCTCACAAAGATACACGAAGAAAACAAAATCACCTACATTCCAAAATCAAGCTTAAACCAGACATTTAAACCAAAAGAAAAAGAAGAGCCTAAACCAAAAAAAACACCTGAGAAAGAAACCAAACCCAAAAAAACAGCAAAAGAAGAAAAAGACAAGGAACCAAAAAAAGAAGAGCCAAAAACAGAAAAAGCTCAGGAAAAAGAAAGTTCTGCACCCAAAAAAGAAATAAAAAAAGATGACAAAAAAGAAGCAGCACCAGAAAAGCCACAAAAGAACGAAAAAGAAATAAAGGCGAAAAAAGATGAATGAACACCACGACACCAGAAGAAGCAAACCCAAATGGGGAATAGCACACATCTACAGCAGTTTCAACAACACCATAATCCACATCACAGACATCACAGGCTCAGAAACAATATCAAGATACTCATCAGGCATGATAACAGACAAGGGTCACCTGCAGGGAACACCTTACCCGTCCATGCAGGCATCAAAACGCGCCGCAGAAGAAGCACGAGAAAAAGGAATAACTGCAGTGCACGTAAACGTGCGCGCAACAGGCGGCCACAACGCAAAAACCCCTGGAAAAGGCGCGCAGCCGGCAATAAGAGCACTGATACAGGGCGGACTCAGGCTCGGCAAAATCGAGGACCTGACCCCAATTCCCCATGACAGCACCCGCAAAGCAGGCGGACGAAGAGGCCGGAGGATATAAAATGAAACTCAAAATCCTAAAAAACAAAAACAGCGAACTCAAATTCGAAATGCAGGACACCACACCCGTATTTGCAAACACTCTTCGAAGAACAATGATCACAAAAACAAACACCCTCGCCATCGACACAATCGACATCCACACAAACTCATCAGCCCTCTACAACGAAATACTCGCCCACCGCATCGGCATGATAGCACTCAAATTCAAAGACACACTCAAAAGAACCGACGAATGCACATGCAAAGGGAAAGGATGCATAAACTGCGAAGTAAAGTTCATCCTCAAGAAAAGCGGGCCATGCACAGTATACTCAAAAGACTTCAAATCAACAGACAGGGGCGTTAAACCAACAACAGGAGACATTATTATTGTAAAACTGCTCGAAGATCAGGAACTGAACCTCGAAGCAACAGCCAGACTGGGTACATGGCCAGAACACGCCAAATGGCAGTCATCAAACATCGGCTACCAATTCTACCCTGAACTGGAAACAAGCAAAGACTGCGACATGTGCGGGATTTGCGCAAAAGAATGCCCGAAATCCTTAATAGACACAACAAAAAAAATAAAACTAAAAGACAGCTACGAATGCGACCTTTGCGGCAAATGCGTCGATGTATGCCCGAAAAAAGCATTAACATTAACAAAAGACAGCACAAGAATAATATTCAACATAAAATCAGTGTCAGGCATGGAACCAAAAGATATTGTCACAAACGCGACAAAAACACTAAAATCAGACCTTACTACACTATCAAAAGAATTAAAATCATAAAACCCTTATGCAACCATAGGCCAAAATCCGCTATTCAATCTCAGGCTTCAGCGCACTAAAAATAAACCATTAATGGCCTGCAGGGGTACCCGAGTTGGCCAAAGGGGCAGGACTTAAGATAAAAATCACAAACCCATAAGATATCCTGTAGGCGCAGGTCTTACGAGGGTTCGAATCCCTTCCCCTGCATAGCAACCAAAAAATCAAGACGTGAAAAACATGGCAAAAAGAACAGGACCAACCAACCCAAACACACAAAAGATAATCAAAAAACTAAAAAAACAGTCAAATGAAAAAGGCGTGAAAATCTGGAAAGACATAGCCAAAAGACTCGAAAAACCAAAAAGAATACATCCTGCAGTCAACGTAAGCAAGCTCGAAAAATACTTAAACAAAGGAGACACAGCAATAATCCCCGGAAAACTGCTGGGCGACGGGAAAATCACAAAACCCGTAACCGTAAGCGCAAAAAA
Organism: Candidatus Nanohalarchaeota archaeon; assembly: GCA_030594795.1. GTDB lineage: Archaea > EX4484-52 > EX4484-52 > EX4484-52 > B79-G9 > B79-G9. Next base: position 12,369 of record JAUVEK010000022.1, read on the forward strand.
AATCTCAAAAACCGCGAAAGCCAAGATAGAAAAGGCAGGCGGAAAATACATCCCATACGATGAAATAATCACAAAAAACCCAAAAGGCTCAAAAATAAAAATCATGGAATGAAGGCGAAACTATGATGATAATCGACGCGATCGACACAATACTCGGAAGACTTGCAAGCAACTGTGCAAAAAAAGCACTGAAAGGAGAAAAAATAATCATAATCAACTCAGAAAAAGCAATAGTCTCAGGCACAAAAACAGACATCCTGCTGAGATACAAATTCAAAAGAGACGTAGGCAGCATAACAAAAGGCCCATACTACTCAAGAATGTCCGACAGGATAGTCCGAAGAACAATAAGAGGCATGTTGCCACGGAAAACCTCAAGAGGCAAAGAAGCACTAAAAAACATTGAAGTGCACATCGGCAGGCCCAAAGACATCACAGGCGAACCAGCAAAACTCGAAAAAGTCGGCAAAACCATACTTCAAAACCAGAAATATACCACAATAGAACAGATAAGCAAATGGCTCGGAGCCAGGTAATGAACAGTGATAACATGGACAAACCACAGAAGACAAAATCAAAAATAATAAACACAATCGGCAAAAGAAAATGCGCAATAGCACATGCAACCCTGAAACCAGGAAAAGGCAGGATCACAATAAACAGCAAGCCACTGGACAAAGTAAAACCGGAACTTGCGAAACTAAAAATAACAGAGCCGCTGATACTTGCAGGCAGCGCCAAAGACAAAATAGACATCACAGTAACCGTCAACGGCGGAGGAATCTTCGGCCAGGCAGACGCAGCAAGGCAGGCAATATCACGCGGGCTGATTGAATGGACAAAGGACAAAGACCTCGAAAAAACAATCACAGCCTACGACAGAACCATGATCCGCTACGACCCAAGAAGAACAGAACCGCACAAACCATCACGCTCAAAACAGGGTGCAAGAAGAAAAAAGCAATTAAGCAAAAGGTGAAACAATGATAATACCAGTTAGATGCATTTCATGCGGAGAAATCGTCGGAGACAAATGGGAAAAATTCAGCAGCGAACTAGCCCTCGGCAAAGACCCGAAGAAAATACTCGACAGCCTGAAAGTCGAAAAATACTGCTGCAGAAGTACGATAATAACCAACGTAGACCTGATGGACGATATTGCAATCTTCAAAAAAAGATTAGTGCCATCTAAACAAGAATAAGAAGATAATCATCTGCTCCTGTAGTCTAGTCCGGTAAGGATGCCGGCCTTTCAAGCCGGTGGCTCGGGTTCAAATCTCCAAAATATTGCAAACTTACTAATATTTAGAGTGAAAATCCCGGCAGGAGCATTAATTATTTATTCATTTCTAGGTAAATAAATTATACATACAAGACAAACAGGCAAAAGCAGGGGTCGCCAAGCTGGTCAAAGGCGCTGGGCTTAGGACCCAGTCTCGTAGGAGTTCGAGGGTTCGAATCCCTTCCCCTGCAC
>JAUVEK010000085.1 GCA_030594795.1 Candidatus Nanohalarchaeota archaeon
GCCTATAATGTCTTACAAGATGGCGGAGGCAATGTCGAAGGTTCCGGGGGTGACTATTCCTGAGGAGCTGAAAGAAGAGTTGAAAAAAGATAAGGGTGCAGGAATCAGGCGCGCAAAAGAGATGATTTTGCATGCAAAGGAGCTTGGGTTCAGGGGAGTTCATATTATGACGTTTATGGACAATAAGGTGCTTGGGGAATTGATATTATGAACGCAGAAAAGAAGGTTAAAATCGGGTTGTTTTGCTTAATGGCTGCAATTTTTGCGGTTGCCGTGTGGTTTGCACACGCACAGGAAGAGACGGTGTATCAGACAGAGTTGAGAACCGGTGTGGTTTTTGGCATGGGCCTGGCAGTTGGAGTCGCGCTCTTTGCTTTAAGGAAGGACAAAAAGGATGGACTTTCTTTAAAATTTGAGAGACCAGCCCATATCGCATGTACTGCATTCGGGGTGGGAATCGGGTTGATATTATTTCAAAGCATACAAAAAATTATGCTGGGATATCATGCGCCAATAGATGCAGCAGATCTGGGGCTCGCTATTGGAGTGGCCGGCCTTGTAGGGCTTGGCGTAATTATGCGGAAAAAAGACATGAAAAGCAAATAAATTCTTTTGCGGGTTCTGAATAAGTGCTGCTTTCAACCGGGTTTAGCTGCGAAATCCATAAGACATATAAACTTAAGTATGAAAACAAAAAGAATCAGGTGGCATATTATGGGTATGAATAAAGATGATGGCAAGGAGAAGAAAAAGGAAAGCTATGAGCCGAAGATAAGGGAGCCTGAGCTCCAGAAGTTCTGGGAAAAAGAGCAGATATACAGGTTCGACAAAAAGAGCGGAAAGCCGGTATATAGCATAGATGCGCCGCCGCCGACTGTTTCTGGGAAGATGCACCTTGGGCATGCGTTCTCATACAGCCAGGCAGATTTCATTGCAAGGTACAGGCGCATGAGGGGGTATAATGTGTTCTACCCGTTCGGGTTTGATGATAACGGGCTTGCTACCGAGAGGTATGTTGAGAAGAAAGAGAAGGTTCGGGCTGTTGATATGGGGCGCAGGAAGTTTGTTGAGCTGTGCCTGAGCTCAACAGCAGATGCTGAGAAATACCTGAAAGATTCATGGATGCGCCTCGGGATAAGCTCTGACTGGAGCATCACCTATCGCACCATTGAGCGGGACTGCCAGAAAATCTCGCAGTTGTCGTTTATCAAGCTTTATGAGATGGGGCGCGAGTACCAGAAGGAGGCGCCGACGATATGGTGCCCGAGGTGCCGGACTGCGATTGCGCAGGTGGAACTTGAAGATAAGGAGCTTGACTCCACGTTCAATGACATCATATTCAAGGTGAAGGAGGGGGCTGATCTTGTTATTGCAACCACGAGGCCTGAACTTCTTTCAAGCTGCGTTGCTGTGTTTGTGCATCCAGATGACAAGAGATACAGGAAATACGTGGGCAAAGAGGTTGCTGTTCCTCTCTTTAACCAGAAGGTGAAAATACTTGCTGATGAGCGCGCTGACCCTGAAAAAGGGACAGGGGTTGTTATGTGCTGCACTTTCGGTGACCAGACTGATATTGAATGGTACAAGGCGCACAATCTTGACATGAAAATATCGATCACTAAAGAAGGGCGCATGAATGAAAATGCAGGAAAGTACAAGGGCATGAAGATAAGGGAAGCGCGGGAGATGATAATAGATGACCTGAAGAAAGCAGGGCTTCTGACATCCCAGAAAGCTATTCAACATACACTCAATGTGCATGAGCGGTGCGGAACCGAGGTTGAGATACTGAATACAAAGCAGTGGTTTATCAGGTATCTTGACCTGAAAGGTGAATTCATCAAAGCAGGAAAGAAGATAAAGTGGTACCCGGAATTCATGCGCACGCGCTATGATAACTGGATCAAGGGGCTGTCGTGGGACTGGTGCATATCGCGCCAGAGATTTTATGGTGTGCCGTTTCCTGTGTGGTACTGCAAAAAGTGCGGAGAGGTTATTCTTGCTGATGAGAAAGAGCTGCCTGTGGACCCGCTTGAGGATAAGCCTAAGGGAAAATGCAGGTGCGGGTCAGATGATTTTGAGCCTGAGAAGGATGTGCTTGATACATGGGCGACGTCGTCTCTTACGCCAATGATTGCGCTTGGGTGGCAGAGGGACGGGAAGTTCTTCAAGAAGATGTACCCGATGGATTTAAGGCCGCAGGCGCATGACATTATCACGTTCTGGCTGTTCAATACTGTTGTGAAGGGATACCTGCATGAGAAGGAGATCCCGTGGAAGTGCGCAATGATTTCAGGGCATGCTCTTGACCCCAAGGGAAAGAAGATGTCTAAGAGCAAGGGCAATGCTGTTGACCCGCTTGCCACTATTGCGAACCATTCGGCGGATGCGCTCAGGTTCTGGGCAGCGGGGTCGAAGCTTGGGGACGACCTTCCGTTCCAGGAGAAGGATCTTGTCACAGGCAGGAAATATATTGTGAAACTGTTTAATGCATCGCGGTTTGCAATGATACACCTGAAGGACTACAGGAAGAAAAAGCCTGAAAAACTTACTGTGATTGACAGGTGGGCGCTCTCGAAGCTCCATGGGCTGATTAAATTATCCACTGAGGAGTTTGATAAGTACGAGTATACTAAATCAAAGGCTGAGACTGAAAAATTCTTTTTCCAGGTGTTCTGCGATAATTATCTTGAGATTGCGAAGGACAGGCTGTATAATCCTGAGAAGTATGAGCGGGAAGAGGTTGAATCTGCGAAATATACGCTTTATGTTGTGCTTCTTTCGATACTTAAGCAGGTTGCGCCTGTTATGCCGCACATAACTGAGGAAGTATACCAGAAGCATTTCAGGAATAGGGAAGGTGATGTGAGCATCCATATCTCAAAGTGGCCTGAATATGATGAAAAGATGATTGATGAGAAGGCTGAGAATGCAGGGGACCTTGCTGTGAAGATAATAGGCGCTGTAAGGCAGTATAAAAGCGAGCGCAAGATGCCTTTGAATGCACCGCTTGAAGAGGTTGCTGTTGATGTGAAAGATGATATCGCGCCTGTTGTGAAAGATATTATGAGCACGATGAAGGTTGGGAAAATCGTGCGGATGAAGGTTGAGAAGGCGGATGTTGAGATTGAGGGGGTCAAGATTAAGGTGTCATCTGCTGTGCAGTAGAACTGATACCTGTTTTATTCATTGAATGCTTCTGTTGTATGGCTGCCTTGGTATAGGACAAAGAGTATTGCTGCTATAGATATACAGAGCAATAGTACCCAGTACCACTTGTCCATTACTTTCCCTGCTGTTATTGGGGCTATATTTTATTAAATATTTGGGTTAACTGCATTCGTCCAGAATCTCATTTCTTGCAGTAACCATATTTTTTAGCTTGGAAAAAGCCATTCTTCTTGTCAGGTTTCTCATGCCACAATCCGGGTCGACGATTATTTTCTCAGGGGGAAGAATTTTCAATGCTTTGTTTATCCTTTTCTTTATCTCGCGGACTGACTCCACTCTCCTATCTTCTATACTAATGCACCCAAATCCTATTTTTTTGCTGAATTTGTATTCTTTTAGTAAGCGGATATTTTTTGGATATGACACGAACTCAAGGTCTAAGATATCAACATTGTAATCAAGAAGATGTTTGAATATGCTCCTGACATCCCCGCAGACATGAAGGGCAAGCGGCACCCGTACGACTTTTGCAAGTTCGTGAATCATTTCTTTTGCCTCATGAGAATACTCAACAGAAAGAAAAGGTTCGTCGATCTGTATCATATCAGCATTGTTCTTCATTTGCCTCAGTTCCTCTTTCAGAATACTGACAAATGCCCATGCAACTTCTTCTTCGTTCTTATAATAGTTGTTTATGCAGTTTCTTGATAGTGTGTAGGGGCCTGTGATAATTCCTTTGATTTTTGTGTTTCCGGATGCCAATGAACTTGCAAGGTTCATGTCTTCTGCAATGACATTGTCTTTCGGTTTTATTTCATCTATTATTTTTGGTCTTGAACTTCTCGTGATTCCGTGACAGCACGATGCGGCAATGGATACGACATCTCCTCTGACCTGACCGTCGGATATTATTTCGATGCCTGCGTTTTCCTGATCTTTTACAGCATTTTTTATTGCATCGTGATAAGAATCCCTGCCGAAGTAGTATTGCCTGAGCATCTCTTGAGTTTCAACTTTCACAGGGTAAGAACCGACAACTGTTGTCTCTAGTTTTGAATTTTTGAATTCTGGTTTCTGTGACATACAGTTAATATTGCTGAATTAATTTTATAATGGTTAACACCAAATAAGAACCGGTATGAAGCCAAAAGCGATATTCTTTGACACGTCTGATACTTTGTATCAAGTTTCAGTATGTTGATGTTTCTATTGGTTCTATTTATGAAGTTGAGGAAGCGGTATCAAAAATCGGGTAGGAAAACAGGCTTTTAGTCTTTTAGCGTGTAGAGCATTTATTGCGCCTTGAGAGTTGCGAGCAAAGGATATGTTTTTATTTTTTGGGTTGTATAATAGACTATATGTAGTGGTAATGGGAGATTGATAAGTTGCGGGTGGTTTGGTTATGAATTCATGTCGGATGTCTTTTTGTGTGCTGTTTGGGCTTGTTGCGCTTCTTTTTGCTGCAACTGGTGCTTTTGCGCTGCAGATAGAGAGTGGAGAGCGGTTTGTTCTTGCAAAGGATGATGTTGTTTCTGATGATCTGATTGTGGCTGGTAGTGAGATTGTTATTGAGGGCAGGATTGAGGGGGATCTTGTTGCTTTCGGGGGAAAGATTACTATTTCCGGTGACGTGGAAGGTGATGTTCTTGCCGCAGGCGGCGATGTTGTTATTGAGGGAGATGTGGAAGATGATGCAGTCCTGGCATCAGGTGATATAAAGATTTCCGGAGATGTTGGTGATAATCTTTTAGCTGCCTGCGGGAGTTTTAAGATGGATGACGGCAGTTCTGTTGGCAGGGATGCTTTCATTGCAGGCGGCATGATTGATGTTTACGGGGATGTTTTTCGCAATCTTTTTGTGTCAGGAGGAAATGTCGTGATTGGGGGGGCTGTTCTTGGGAATGTGACTCTTGAGGCTGACGGTGCGCCAAGAATTACTTCGGATGCCGAGATTGGCGGTGATGTTAATTATACTTCTCTGGAAGACATTATTATTGAAGAGGGTGCTTCTGTTCGTGGAAACGTGAACAAGAATCTTCCGGATGCGGGGCGAAAGAAGAGTGATTTTGAGAGGTTTAATGAGAGATTGATGGGGTTCCTTTCCATATTTATTGTCGGGTTTATACTTGTACGATTTTTGCCTGTATATACGCGCAATGTCTGCAATAACCTGAAGAAGTCTGCTTTTTCCTGCGGCTTGTGGGGGATTGTGGGGCTGATTGCGGCGCCTGTTGTTGCTGTGCTTTTGATGGTTACGATTATAGGGCTGCCGCTTGGGCTGATTCTTGTCTGCGCATACATTATACTGATATATGTGTCTAAGGTGTATGTGAGTGTTTTTGTCGGCAAGTTCTTTTTGAATATGACCGGGAGCAGGAGTGATTCTCTTGTGCTTATGCTTGTTTTGGGGCTTTTGCTTTTTGAGCTGATCGGGCTTGTTCCGGCACTTAGCGGGTTTGTCGGATTGCTTGTTGTTGTGTTCGGGTTCGGGGCGGTTCTTGTTACCAAGAAGCAGATGTATATGAATTTTAAGAAGAAGAAACTGGTTTAGAAGAAAGTCATGCCTGACCCGGATACCTGCTGTCATTTTTCAATTTTTCCCATTTTCATTTTTTCCGGTTTTTGTTTGTTCGTGATTCTTTTTTTATGGTGCGCTCCATACGAACAGTATGATTTGATTTATGGTTTCCTTTGGAACAATGTGAATTTATAAGTTTGTCAAGTAAAATGAAACTATGATTCCAGAAAGTGATGAAACTAAAGATAAACTGTTTGAGATGTACGGTCCAAAGGGAGAGTTGCATAA
>JAUVEK010000154.1 GCA_030594795.1 Candidatus Nanohalarchaeota archaeon
TTGGGCCGTATTCTATGGATATATTCCGGCTGTTCCAGTTGAGGGATTACGGGTATTTTTATGTTGACAGGCTGATCGGGAAGATATTTCGCAGGTTTTACGGGGCAGAGCTTTTGAATGATTTTGAGGTCAGGAGTTTTGCAAAAAAAAAGTTCGGAAAGTTTGCAGGGCTTGCTGAGGTTTATCTGCAGAAGTTTTTGTACGACAACAGGTGAGGTTGTATTACAGGATATAAAGGTTGGTGTAAGCAGTGGTTTCTCAAACATTTGGACTATACTTTTACCTGGCTCACATTACTTTCAGTAATATGCTCTCTTGATGCTTTGCAGCAATTACAAAAAAAGCGCAATCACCTGACACAACAAATGCCAGGGCGCTGCAAGACTTTATCCCCTGTGGATGCTTACCTTTTCGGGGGTGAGTATCAGAAAGTCCTCGTCGATGCCGGCTATGTCCCCGTTGACTGCGATGCATGTCTTTCTTAAGCGGTCAACAGATCTTTTTAGTTCTGCCATGTCTTTTTCTTTTAGTGGCTTGATCTTTACCCATACTATACTGCCTTCTCTCAACTCGCTTTGTATGCGCTCTGTGTCTGCGAATTCAGATAATGACTCTATTCTTATCTGCAGCTTTCCTTCATTTTGAGCATCACTCGATTCAAGTTCGATGTAATCTACATCAGACTCTGTATCGGCCTCGTCTGAACCTCTTAGTTTTTCTAAAAATCCTTTTATAGGCATATGTTATCACCTTATTGTATTTAATATGTTACTGGTCAATAATTGTTGGAGTAGCTATATAAATTTATTGTATATTTTGGGGCATAATTTTAAAAACTTATTAATCTTCTAATCTGCCTCGGATTGTAGTGATTCAAGCATCCCTACGATGTTCCATATCTGGGTCCTTACATGCGAAGGTATGTTCGGGTCATTGCTCGCCTCATCAAGGAAGCTTATTGCTGTCGAAAGTTTCACGACAGCTGTCTGTTTCTCGTCTTTCAGTGAGTCCATTGCCTGCTGTATGTTTGCACGGATGTTTCTTGGAACCCTGCGGTCGTCTGCCAATTCCCCGATTATTTCCAGTACTTCATCCATATTACCCATGATTATCACCTTTATAAGAATTCCTGTAATTATTATAGACTTTTTTTTATAAGTTTATGTTTCAGGGGCATCCATAAGATATTTAATGTATTCTTACCCATGTCTGAATGCCTGCCGGCACAAACACGATACGGCAATGGTCTAGGGGTATGATACGAGCTTCCCAAGCTTGAGTCCCGGGTTCGATTTTCGAAAATCCGGAGATATTCTGTATCTCCGGGCTTCGTCCGAAAATCCCGGTTGCCGTATGCAGAAGAAAGTATTTAAAAATGCTTTAAGCATTAGATGCATGGTCATCAAAATTGGTGTGGTGGGAGCCCCCAACAAGGGCAAATCCACGTTCTTCAAGGCAGTGACTCTGAAAGACGTTGATATTGCAAACTACCCGTTCACAACCATCAAGCCGAATGTAGGGGTGGGGTTTGTCACCACAAAGTGCCCGTGCACTGAGTTTGGTGTCAAGTGTGCGCCACAGAATTCTAAATGCATCGGCGGAACGCGCCTTATACCGATAGAGCTTGTTGATGTAGCCGGGCTTGTGCCACAGGCGCACGAGGGCAAAGGCATGGGAAACCAGTTCCTCTCGGATATCTCGCTTGCAAATGTGCTGATTCACGTTATAGACTGCTCAGGAAAGACTGACATCCTTGGCGAGGCTTGCGACAATGCAGATGTGGGGCAGGAAATAGAGTTCCTGCAAAATGAGATTGACATGTGGCTCTATGGGATAATCTCATCCAAATGGGACAAATATTTCCGCCAGATCCAGCAGTTGAAGCGCGACCCTCTCGAATTCCTTGCAGAAAATTTTTCCTCTTTTGGAATTTCCGAGAAAAACATTGTTGATGCACTGGATTTCCTGGAACTGGGCACTGATGACGTCATGCTGCTGAAAGGAGATGACCTCAAAAGATTCATTTTCAGGCTGTCTGAGCTTTCCAGGTCATCAGTTATACTTGCAAACAAGATAGATGTCCCTGCAAGTGCAGATAATCTCCAAAAAATTAAAAGCCTGTACCCTGAGCGCGTCATTATCCCTGCGAGCTGCGAGGCTGAGCTTGCACTGCGAAACGCAGCTGAAAAAGGGCTGATTGATTATGTGTCCGGCGGCGCTGATTTTACTCTGAAGGATGGTGCGCAGCTCACAGAAAAGCAAAAAAAAGGCCTTGATTTTTTGAAGGAAAATGTCCTTAAAAAATACCAGTCTACTGGAGTTATTTTCGCATTGAACAAGGCGGTTTTCGATGTTCTTGGCTACATTGTCGTGTATCCTGTCGAAAATGAGACACACTTCACAAATAAGCACAACCAGGCATTCCCGGACGCGATACTCATCCACAGGGATTCGACAGCACTTGACCTTGCATATAAGATCCACACAGATATCGGGGATAATTTTATCAGGGCAATAAATGCAAGGACAAAACAGGTTATCGGGAAAGACTACATACTTAAGCCGGATGACATAATAAAGATTGTCGCAGGGAAGTAAAGGAGTA
>JAUVEK010000049.1 GCA_030594795.1 Candidatus Nanohalarchaeota archaeon
CATCATATACCGGCTGCACAATAGGCGGACCCACGCGATTCTGCATCCGCGCCGCAAGCTTGCGCAAAATCCCGGAATAAATAAGGCTGACAGACAAGATGAACAAAAGCCCGGGGTAAACAAGGATTTCAAACAGCATGAACATACTTAACTTATAGACAGAACCAGTATATATGTTTTTAAAGAGAGATTATAAATACAACCACTTACCTGCCCTTCTTCTTACCCAATTTACCTTCAATTCTTCCAAGCTGGTTTTTAATAAACCCAAACTCCTTCTGAAAGTCTTCTCTCGTCTGGGAGATTTTATCATTTACTTTCAATATCCTGCTATTCAATCTTTCATAAATCCCAAATGTAAAAAGATAAGGGCTAAGAACAAGAACAGTCAAAACCTGTATATCTGTCGGCGAATGTCCAAAAACATACCATAGAACCATTATTAACGCTAGGAGTATAGAAAATGCTATAGACACATACGCTATCTTTTCTTTTATATTCATCTTTATCACTCACTTTATAAAAGTGGATACAAAAAACAGAATAACCAATATCACCATCACAATAAGCCCGATTTCAATAAAATCCAGTTTTTTCATCCAGATCACCATATCTCAAAATGCAGTTAACGTCATTATAAAACTCTCAGCCCATAACTCTCTGGGTCTATATGGCGTTTTGAGTATATATAGCTAACAGGTACACCATGCCGATAAAACTCATTCATTATCAGAAAGTGTATCTGCACTCTGTTTATCAGGCACCCTTCGCTAAGCCTCATCTTCTCTCAATCTTCCTGAAATAACTTGCATCAACAACTTTCTCTTCATCCTTCCTCGTATCGACCAGCGCAACCCTGTCGGTGCATGCGAAACACGGATCAATCGCAGCAACGATAATCGGCAGATCAGCAAGCTGTTGCCCAATCAAAGCCGGCTTCAGAGTCAGTATATTAGAATAAGTAGGAGTCCTGATCCTCACGCGCTCAGGTTTGTCACTGCCATTTGACCGCGCATAATAAAAGAGCTCTCCTCTCGGCGCCTCCACCCTGGAAACCGCCTCGTTTTCAGGAATAGCCACAGGCGCCTTCGCCTTGATATCACCCGCGGGCATCTTCGAAAGGCACTGCTTGATAATGGAAGCAGAGACCTTCAGCTCGCCCAGCCGCACAATTACCTTTGCCTGCACGTCCCCTCCCCTTGCCATAACCGGCTCCCACTCAACATCGCCATAAGCAGCATACCCATCCTTCCTGATATCATACTCAATGCCGCATGCGCGCGCAACAGGCCCCACAGCCGAGAACTTCTCAGCATCCGTATGCCCGAACCTGCCAATACCCTTCGTCCTTGCAAGAATGACATTATCACTCAAAAACACATTAGCATAATAATCCGCGCGTTTCTCAATCACACCCATAACCTTCTCAATCTTCGGCACAATATCCTTGGAAACATCCCTGCGCACACCACCAATAGTACTCATACCATAATTGACCCTGTTCCCGCTGATAGCCTCGAGCAGATCCATAATATATTCCCTGTCCTTCCACGCGCTCATAAAAATCGTATCAATGCCGATCTCATAACCTGCAACCCCAGCCCATAGAAGATGCGAGTGAAGACGCTCAAGCTCAAGGATGATTGTCCTTATATACTTCGCCCTCTCTGGTATCTCAAGCTCAATGAGATTCTCAACAGCCTGTGAATATGCAACAGTATGCGACCCGGAGCAGATGCCGCACACGCGCTCAGCAACATAGATATCCTGGACATAATTCTTCTTCTGCATAAGCCCCTCTATGCCGCGATGGATATACCCGAGATTGATATCCACATCAACGATAGTCTCCCCATCTACTGAGACTTTCAGGTATTCCGGCTCAATAAGCGCAGGGTGCTGCGGCCCTATCGGGATTGTGGTCACTTCTTTCATACTAATCACCATTCTCCTTCTTCCTGAGCGGCGCCCTCGGCGACCCCTCGCAAAGAAACAGATTCCGGGGCTGCCTGTTGCCCTCAATCTGGACATCAAGCATCTCTGCAAGCTCTCTCTCAAACAGCTTTGCACCGGAATAGATTGTAGTGATAGACCCGATTGTCGAATTCTTGCGCGGGATCTTCGTCTTGATATTGATAATATGATAATCCTTATCAAAATGATATATGACCTCGATATCCGTACCGTTATCTACTCCCGTTATCGTCATGATTCTCTTGACTCCCATTAGGCGCAGTTTAGTCAGCGCCCTTCTCAGGTCACATGCATCTACTTCTATGAAAGTAGCATTCTTGCTCTTCTTCACAACCTTTCCAAGACTCTCAAAAGTAAGCTCATCATCCATTCAGTTCACAGTTTATTATACATGTCAGTCCTTTATTTAGCTTTGTGTTTGCAGTCTCATCTGCGTCTAAAGAAAGAATATATGCGCTCAATCAACCTCTCGACAATCGACTCATTTCGCGAAGGTGCCGCATGCACCATGCTTTCAAGTTCCCTGTGCTCTCTTTCATCAACATCAACTCCAGAATCATGTTCTACCACACATTCAATTGAACTCCCGTCATACTCTACAACAAACCTGTCAACCATCCCGAAATAAGCCATCTGCTTCCACTCACCAGCCTCGACAGCAACTTCCCTCCTGGACTGCGGTCTCCCGTAAGAGCTTACAGTCGCACTCACGTCTTCATCTGCATCATTCCTTAAGAACAAGTATGTCTTCCTCTCACTTGTATTGCAAAAAACAGAGAACATCTCACCCTCTACAACAGGGCTGTTGACTGTTATCATCCTTTCAAGCACTTTTTCAACATCACCATTCATCTTCACCTTCAGTATGTAATTCCCGCTAACATTTTTCATGACCCTGTTAGTAAGGTTGACACTGGCAAAATCCTCTGCACCAATCAGCAGCTCCTTTTTGTTTCCCATCCACGACTTCTCCCACACCCAGTCTGCAGAAAGCCCTTCACTCACCCACGAGCTGTTTGACATGACATAGCTGTAGACACTCACATTCAGCGCACTATTCTTATTATTCGTCACCTCCACAGCAGTCGAAAATTCATCGCCAACAGAAACATTATCCTCCCATGAAACAAACCTGAATTCAACATCAGGTACTTTTACAACATACTCTGTATTATTCTCCTCTATTTTTTCATTCTTTTCTGGCTCTTTCACCCTATACTTGTATCTTGTCACAGTCTCTGTTTTGCACAGGGAAGACGACAGCCCGCTCAGTGTGATCATCGTGCTCTCCCTAACACCAAGCCCCTCAGCAATAAGCTCATATTTCCCGTTCTTATATTTTTCGTTGCAATTCGACTTAATCACAACAGGAATCTTAAGTGAATATTCAGTATTCTTATTCTTCAGGTGAACAGTAGACTTTTCACTCACATCAAACCCGTCATCCATCCGTTCCACCCACACGCCAAGAGAATACTTCAAAGTGTCCCCGCGATACACATCAACACTGACATCAATAATATCCCCAAAAGTCGTCTTCTTGGGATTTACTTTAGTAATTTCAATCCCGGATTCATCATCCGCTTCCTCACCTACAACCCCCTTTACAAGAATCATGGTCTCATTATAATTATTTTCCATGCTGGTGTCATTGCATCGGGGGTCTGTTATCTCCGCTTTTATCACATACGCTTCAGAATCCGTAATGGTCGGCGCATGCGGGTTATAACTCCGCGTCTCACTGAGATTTATTGTGTAGTTCTTTTCATAGCGCGCTTTCACAACATTCCCGAAAAGGTCCTCTATCCAGTAAGCAAGTGAAAAAGAATGCTCAATACCAGAATGATTTATGTCCTCAACCGCGACTTTTATGCCAAGCCCCTCCTTTGAATCAAAGAAAAATTTTCTGGCGCTTACCTTTACCTCAAGGTCGCATGTAAAATTCGTGGGTATCTCACTCTCATTTACATCAGTGCCATTTTCATCAACACTGATATTTATCACACACATATCCCTGCACTCGGCGTCATTGTAAGGATGCGTATCATTGATTGTGGATGACGTAATATTTGCACATATTGTATAATTCCCGCTCTCCTGCGGTGTCCATTGGAAGGTTTTTGTCACACTTTTCTTCAGGCTGTAGTTCCCGCTCTTCTGGTAGATGATGGTCTGGTTCGAAGAAATGGTGCGCAACAAACTGATATTTATCAGTTCATCCGCAGTTTCATTATTCCTGACGATCACCTTGTAAGAATTCGATTCAAAAAGAGTGAAATTCTCGCTGGCAGTAATGTGAAGAGCAAGATCATAATTGTCTGCGAAAGCAACTGGGAGCGCACCCAGGACAAGGAATACAAATACAAGAGGAAAAAGATTGCGCATTTTTCTGATTTAGTATCTGCCTTTTATATATTTACCACAGAAAGACAGATTCACAATTCGCAATCATTCCTCCGAGCAGTTCACATTCTGAAAATTATTAATCCACCATGATGCAACAAGTGATATCATCTTACCATCTCTACCTTCAAATGATATCACCGGATCATACAAATCGCAGCTGCCAAAATTCATCTTCTCCTTAACCATCCGAGCAGCAGCCTCTTTATCTCCACCCGTCTGGTTTGTATAATAATCACACATAATATCCCTGCATTTTTTCGTAGTCAGGTAGTTATTTTTGCTTGACTCCCAAATACATGGGTGTATATTCAAACAATAAACCCTATCTTCACACACGCCAAATCCGGTTATTCTAGCTGCTTCACCCGGTATCTTCCCGTTTCTGTTAAGGTCAATCTCAAAATACTTTTCACAATACGCCAGTGCTTCTCTTGGATCAGAGTTAGCATCAATATATCTGGCACATAAGGAATCACAATCTTGTCGGTATATTCCCATATTCACTCGCTCAGGTTCAGGATCCACTGCCTGCTTTTCTGGCTTTTCTACACTACCAGTGCAGCCAAACACAAGAAAAGCAATCAATAAAACAGCAGTCAGTTTGTATTTCATAACCAATTATATTACAGAACAAGTATAAATAATTTCAACTCAGCCCTTGCGGGAAAGCGCATCCACAACAGCATCCATCTTATCCAGGATATCAGAAATATCATTCCTGTACTTCCTGTATTCAGCAATCAGATCAGCCTCTGACGCAGGCAGCCCCGCATCACTATCACTCACTTCATCCTCTGCTTTTCTTATAGTGACTTCCTCAGTATCAGTATCAACGAACCCCACACCGACAAGCTTCATGCCCGCAAGTTCGCCCCCGACATAAAGTATCGGCACAACCCATGTCTCCTTACCCTCATAAGGATAAAGAAGCGGCTGCATTGCTCTCCAGCCGTCATAATTCGAAACCTTTGACTGCACATAATTGCTTGCAACAGTCGGCCCGATAAAATTCTTCTGCTTCTTATTGACAAAAATTGCTTTGCCTGCATTATTGCCATTAGCGCCAATAAGATAATACCCTGAAAGCGCCCTCTTCTCCTGCCCCCCTGCCGGCTCTACACTCACAAACCAGTACACTTCATCCTCAATATTAATCAGGTACGGCTCAGTGCTTGGGGGGATCTCATCAATATCTTTCTTGAAAACAAATGCATTAATAATCCCGTGCTTGAACATCGAATACACTGCGACTCTCCATGAGGCAATTTCCTGCGGATATACTCTCCACTTGCCAAGCCATTCAGGAATATTTCCCTTCTGGTAAATCACAGTCTCACCAGTGCCGGCATTCACAGTAGCAACACCATCATAAGTCATAACAATGCCGTAAAAATTTTTCATCAGAGGAACGAGCCACAGGTACTCGTCATTCCTTTTAATCAAAAGCGCATCCCCGTACTCATGTGTAGGGTCTTTCAGCCACACCTGCGTATAAATGTTAAATATCAGAGGTCTCTCCTCAGTATACACAAGCTCTTTCTCAAAAAAGTCAACAGACGGGTTCAGTGTACCTCCTGCATAACCATCAATAAAGCCGGGCGACGTCCTCGAAAGCCCGATAATGACATTATCCGGCTCAAGCGCCGCAATCCACTTCAACCTCATCTCAACCGGGTCATAATAAATATCTTTCTCACCGACATGAGAATCCGACTGTGTATTCTTGGTCCTCGAAAGCGCCCCTGCGAGAACCGGCGGCACAAGCCGCAGGTTATTGAACTGTGTAGAATACTCTATCTTCTCTGTTAACTCAGCATCACGGAGCCCGCTGAACGGCACTCCAATCCATGCTTTTCCAAATACCATGACAAAGAAATATAAAATAAAAAACAGAACTATCAGCAGATTGAATGTCTTCTCCAAACCCTTTTCAACAGTGCTGCGCCGTATGCGCCTGACACTCATATAAGCGCCGAGAAATGAGGTGACAACCAGAAACGGCAAAATGCTCATAAACACAGTAAAAAACGACTTTGCCATGTAAGAAAATAAAATGAGAACAAGAGCCGCAACAAATATAAGCGTTCCCATACGGTGCTTGCGCTTCCCAAACATAAGCCTGAACACAGGAACAATAAGAATAACTGAAATAATAATACTGCAAACTATCACAGAAATTAATCCAATCATAACTCAATATAAGACAATTATCTTTTTATGTTCAACTGTGGTGTTCTATGGCATAGATATTCCTGTTTCGCCACCTGGACCAGGGTTTCTTCTTTGGATAAGCAGTAGTCAATGGCATTTGGAATTTCCGTGCTATCCAGTGCTTTCCAGAAGCAATGCCATTCACCGGATATTATGTAATCTGGCGCCATCTTTTTGTAAAAATCTATCACAGGATTATCTGATTTGGCGCGCCAGCACATTTTGTTTTCTTCCTTCAGGACTGTTTCAAACAGCTTTTTTCCAATGCCGTTTTTCTGGTACTTTCTTCTTGTCACGAACTTGTCCATGTAAGAAAAACCATGTCCAGTATCTTCAATTACAATAGCGCTTAAGTACACACCATCGTTTTCAGCTAAGAAAATCTTCTTAGGATTCACGATATTGGAATAATTATCAACAAGTCTCCTGGTGCCCTGCTCGCATGCAAATCCATCTTCAACCAGCGAGCAGAATTCGCATGCATCTATTTCATTGTAACTTGTGTAAGTTCTAATGGAATCGTTTTGTGCAATTTCCGGGTTCCCAGCACAATCACCAGACAGCTTAAGCAAAATTTTGTCTGCTTCTTTGGCATTCACCGTTTGGCAACATTAAATCATCTCCAGATATCTTATACCTTGTTCCCTATGTTCAGCAGTTTCAAAACTATTGCTTTCTGCATATGAAGGCGGTTTTCTGCCTGGTCAAATACTACGCTTTTGGGCCCCTCAATCACCTCAGCTGTCTGCTCACAGCCGCGCCTGGCTGGCAGGCAGTTCATAAATATCGCATCAGGCTTTGCCAGATCCATAATATCATTTGTCACCTGGTATGGCCTGAACATTTTTATGCGCTCCTCTTCCTGTTCTTTTGGAACATGGTAACTCATCCATGAGTCTGTATATATTACATCTGCATCTTTTGCAGCTTCTGCTGCATCCTGTGTTATTCTTATTTTCGCATCTGTACCAATTACCTGTTTTTGAGGCATACATTCTTCAGGGCAGGCCACTGTCAGATTTATGCCCGTAATCTTACATCCATGTATCAATGAATGAGTAACATTATTGTTTCCGTCACCAAGAAATGCTATTTTCAGTCCTTTTAGAGCACCCCTTTTTTCTGTTATTGTCAGGAAATCTGACAGGATCTGGCAGGGGTGGCTGAAATCGGTGAGCGCATTAATTACAGGAATTGACGAATTCCCGGCGATCTTCTCTATTGTTTCATGGCAAAATAGCCTTGCAATGATTATGTCACAGTATCTGCTTATTGTTTTTGCAGTATCTTCAATTGTCTCTCCTTTGCCTATGGGTGAACTCCTGACATCATAGTATATTGCGTGACCACCAAGCTGCGTCATTCCTACTTCAAATGACACGCGTGTTCTCAGTGATGGTTTTTCAAAGAACATGAGCATTGTCTTGTTCTTTAGGCAATCTGCATACGATTCAGGACATTTTTTTATTTCCCGGGCAAGGTCCAAGAGTTCCTCTATCTCTTGCTTTGTCATGTCTTTAAGTGTAATTAGATGTTTCATATTATCAAATGCCTGATTTTATAGACCCTGAACAGGGTGCCAGATAATATTGCAGGTTAGATATATAAATTTATAGATACATTTATACTAAAACAACGTCTTTTTGTCCTATTTGGGACAATCGGGGTATAAGGTGATAAAAAATACCAACAATTTCAGAACAGGTCTGGGTTTACATCAGGAAAAAGCCGTATGTGCAGGAGGCAATAGAGCAGGGCATCGTGAACTTCAGCGCTCTTGCAAGAAAAATATCTCATGAAACAGACCATGCCAGCTTTGATGCAGTGAAAGCCGCGCTTATGCGCTCCCGGGTGAAACTAATGAAGAACAGGCAGAAGCAGGAACAAGAGGTCATACGGCTGTTGAACAAATCCACTTTTAACATCAAAAATAAAGTTGCTCTGATTCACACGAGAGAGAAATTATATCCTGCAGATCCAATTGCAATGTCCAAGACACCAAGCGGATACATTTACGTAATTGCAGAGGAAAATGCTCAAAAACTTAAAGGCAACCTGGATATCAAATATGGATTAAGCATAATCTCCATCACAAGCCCGATTGATATCGAGAGAATACCAGGAACTGCTGCATTCCTGTTTTCATCTTTAGCATCTGAAAACATAAATATTCAGCATATAATAGACTGCAGGGAAGACACATTCCTGGTGATTGGCGAGCATGATGCGCCACTTGCGTTCAGTGT
>JAUVEK010000091.1 GCA_030594795.1 Candidatus Nanohalarchaeota archaeon
TTGAATTTTCTTGCGAGGTTGCGGGCTTTTTCGATTTTGCTGACTTTTGCGCCGTCGCCTAACGGGATATCTATCAGCACGTATTTTGAGCCTGCTGATTTTTTCTTTGAAAGTACAGATGCTATGACCTGGCCCTCGGGGTCGAGTGACAGCGGGTATTCTGCGCGGATTAGTTTGTCGTCCACCGGTGCTATGTCAAGTGAGCCGCCCCAGACAAGGCATGCGTTTGTCTTGTTGACTATGCGCTTTATCTCTCCAGGGGTGAATGAGACGTCGCAGAATACTTCCATTGTATCTGCAGTGCCCGCAGGGGATGTGATTGCGCGCGAGCTTGTTTTCGGGATAGTGAGCCCCGCTGCTGCGACTATTGCTATGATTATGGGCGTTGTGCGGTTGCCCGGGACACCGCCTATCGAGTGCTTGTCTACTATATATTTCTGGGGCCATGTCATTTGCTTTCCGTGCTTTATCATGGCTTTTGTTATGTTTATGGTCTCTCTTTCTGAGAAGCCTTCGATATAGATGCCTGCGACAAGGGCGCCGAGTTCGACATCAGTCAGGCGGTTCTGATCTATCTCTTTTATGAGGGTATCAATTTCTTCTTTTTTTAGCTCAATCCCGTCTAGTTTCTTTTTGATGATGTCAAGTGATTTTGGTTTAGGAGCTGGCCTTATGTGGATTATTGTGCCTTCTTTTATGCCGTATCTTTTTGATTCTTTTCTCAGGCCGATATGGCCTGGTTTTATCATCGTGTGGGTTGTTTCAATGTATGCTGTTTTTGTTGTCTGTATGTATGTGATTTCTATCCTGTCGTGGGGCCTGAGCCCCAGGTCTTCTGCATCTTCTGTATTTAGTATGACTATAGGTATTCCCGGTTCAAAGTCCATGAAGCGGGCTTTTAGTCTTAGCATTTTATCGCCTGCTGAATATGTTGCTTATCAGTATTAATATCGGGAAGATTTCAAGCCTCCCGAGGAGCATGTTCAGGATGAGCGTAATTTTTGTTATTGCGCCTGCCTGTGCTATATCGATTATGTTCAGGCCGACTGTGCCTTGCGCGGACGTTACCTGGAAGAATGATTCTGTTGCAGAGTATCCTGCAAATATAAGGATCATGGTTCCGATTACAAGTGCAACAGTGTATGTGAATATTACTGTTCCGGTTAGCCTGATTGTGTTTTCATCTATTGGGGTCCCCTGTATTTTGAGCGGTATTATTGCGTTTCGCGGTGACACCATTTTTTTGATTGTCCATGGGACTGTCTTTAGTGAGATGATGAATCGCATCTGTTTTATGCCGCCCGCAGTTGACCCCGATGAGCTTCCGATGTACATGAGGATGGTCAGTATGAGTATTACCGGTGTTGACATGGGGGCTATTTCTGTTAGTGTGAATCCGGTGGCTGTCATTGCAGAGATTGTCTGGAATATGGATATTTTTGCCTCAGATGTGAGGATGTATATTGCGACAGAGGATATTATTATTATTACTGCCATTGACCGGACTTCAACGTTTCTGAGTGCGTCTTTTATGCGCATTTTGAATATCTTGTCATGTATCATGAAGTTTATTGAGCCGGTCAGCATCAGTATGCAGATGACACCGAGGGTTGCGTCGCCGGCTGTTGTGAATATATCACTTCTTACTATGAAGCCGCCGGTCGATATTGATGAGAAGGTTGTTGTGACTGCTTCAAATAGGTCGAGGCCTGAGAGGCGGAGCAGAAGCATACCGATTATTGAGTATGTGAAGTATATTTTCATCATTCTTCTTGTTGTATGATATATAGTGGGCTCGAGTTTTTCTGTGTAGCCCTGCGCCTCGTAGAGTGATGTTGATGAGGTGCGCAGGCGGCTTAATATCGAGAGGAATATGATTATTATTCCTATGCCGCCGAGCCACTGGGTTTCTGAGCGCCAGAACAGTATGCTTTTCGGGATTGCGGATGTATCTTCAATTACTGTCAGGCCTGTTGTTGTAAAACCGGACATCGCCTCGAAGAATGAGTTCAGGACAAGTGCATCGCTGCCTGCAAATATGGGGTAGTATGGTATTGAGCCGATGAATGAGAAGAATATGAATGTTATGGCTGTCAGTGTAAGGCCTTCGTTCAGGTCCAGCTGTGCCCGCCTGAAGTTCTTATCCAGTATGACCCCGCAGAATAGTGAGAGAATCATTGGTATTAAAAACATGGTGAGTGACTCATTGTAGATGAGCGCGACAGCTGTTGGCAGTATAAGAAATACTGCAAATATTTCAAGAAGAATGCCTAGGTATGCCAGGATGTTTTTCAAATTATTCTCCCTTGACAAGTTTTAAGAGCCGCGGGACGCTTTCTGTTTTTGTGATGAATAATGCTACGTCTCCTGCCTCAATCCTGGTGTCTTTGTCTGCGATTATCACTGTGCCGTTGCGGTAGATGCTTCCAAGAAGTGCGCCGTTTATTCTTGTGCCTAAACTGTCTCTTACACTGCTTGTTTCAGGTATTACGAGTTCGAGTATCTGCGCTTTCCCGTCGCTTATCTGCGCGACTACGCGCTCGCCTGCGCCGAGGAGTACGTTTGTGATCGATGTGATTGCTATTTGCGTTATCGGGATTATCGACTGGATGCCGAGCTTTACGAACAGTTCTTCGTTGCCGGGCTCGTTGACTCTTGCTACGATGCGCGGCACTCCGATGCTTTTTGCTATCTCGCTTATCATCATATTTGTCTTATCATCCTGCGTTGCTGCAACGATTGCGTCGCACTTTTCTATGCCTCCTTCCTCAAGCGTCACCATGTCAGATGCATCACCCTTGAGTACGAGCGCGTCAGTGTCGAGTGCTATCTCTTTTGCAATTTCAGGGTCTTTTTCGATCAGGGTTACCTTATGTCTCTCTTTTGAGAGGACTTTGGTGAGGTTTCTCCCGACATTTCCGCCGCCAGCGATTATTATTTTCGTGTGTATCACCTTTTGTTTTTTGGGTGTTTTTTGTTAATGTTATTGTTTATATTGGCGTTGGTGTATATATATATTTGACTTTTCTTCGGTTTGTACAGTTTGGATATTTCACTATATCACGCCATGTATTTTTGTTGGATTGCCTGTAAATTGACAACATGCTTTGCCTTTTTCTGAAATGATTATGCGAAGCTTTATATATTTGCAGAATCAATTACAGCGCAGTTGATTGCATTTGGACTTTTGCATGTGGTGCATGAGACTGTTTAAAGGAAAGTTGAGGGGCTGAGTGATTCGTTTTTTTGTGGGTCATGTGATTCCCTGACTTGCCAGTAAATTTTAGTATGATATGAAGAACAGGAGGTTTTAAAATGGCAGATAAGAGAAATTTTGTTTTGATGAAAGGGGGTAAGGACACAGACTCTATCTTTACTGGAAGAGCACCCCGCCAGGCAGCACTGAAAGCAGCTAACAGAGGAATAACAGACATCAAGCTGAGAGAGAGAGGAACCAAGAAAGTGCATGTATTCAAGGGTTCCCGAAACCAGGTAGCTGCGCCAGCTAATGCACCTTCATGGATGGGCTCAAAAGTATGGAAGCCAGCTGTGAAGAAGGTCGGCATCGAGAGACTTGACAAAGGCAAGAAGAAAAAAAAGTAAGTTGAGTTGATTTATTTATTCTGGCACCGGATTTTTTCGGTGTTTTCTTTTTCTTTTTCGAATTTTTAACCCGTTATTAATGCCATTACTACCATCTCCTTTTCCATCCGACACACAAAACACCACATCAAGCGCAGATACAATTACTATGTTCTCCCACCCATAAGCCTTATCGCACCGCAATCCAGAAACACACCAAAACCTTTATTACAGACCTAAACCCAAATAATAACCCATGCACAAATTCAGTGTCTCATTCATACTTTTATTCCTCGGCTGGATAATGTTCACAGGCTCACTCTGCCGGATGGAACTGCTTGCAGGAATAACAGTATCAATCATAATCGCCTGGATATGCGGAAAATTCATGTTCTTTGAATCACCATACCAGCTCTTCAACCCGAAATCCATCCTGAACCTGATCCTCTACTTATTCATCCTCCTCTACTCGGAACTAAAATCACACATAGACACTGCATCACGAATAATCACAGGCAACATCAACCCCGCAATAATCAAAATCACCACACACCAGACAACAGACTTCACAAAAACACTTGTCGCAAACTCGATAACACTAACACCGGGAACCCTTACCGTAAAAATAGGCAAAAACCACAAGGACCTCTACATCCACTGCCTGGACTACAGCCCGGGCAAAAACATTTCAGAACTATTCGAAAAGCACGCGAAAAAAGTGATTGCATGATAATAGAATTCACATTCATAGCAGCAGGAACATTGCTCGTCCTAAGAGCAATCCTCGGCCCAACCTACGCAGACAGGGTAATTTCAATAGACACACTCACAAATCTCGTAGTGCTCCTCATGGTAATCTACTCAATCAGGATAGGAAATCCCGTATACCTTGATACAGCACTCCTCTTCGCACTAATATCCTATATCGCTATAATCGCGATCTCAAAACTGGTGAAAAAATGATATCTGAAATCCTCCTCACAATATCAGCACTCTTTGCCATAATCGGCGCAATCGGCTTCTTCCGCTTCCCTGACTTCTACACGCGGATCCATGCAGCCACCATGGTCACAGTCGGCGGCGCATGCCTCGCACTCGCATCACAGGCCCTATACACCCACACCCACCCGGTTCTGGGCCCGGACTACACAATAAAAATACTCCTCATAATCACATTCATCTTAATAACCAACCCCACAGGCACCCACGCACTCGCAAACGCTGCCCACAGCACAGGCATCAGACCAAAAAAACTAGTAAAAAATGATATGGAGAATCACGCATGATAGAAGCAATAATATTCAAGCTGCTGCTGATGGTAAGCATAATAACAGCAATAATAGCGATTCGCATGAAAGACCTGCTATATGCAGTCATCGTGCTCGCGATAGTTGACCTGTCACTTGCCGCCCTCTTCTTCATGCTCGCAGCCCCCGACATAGCAATAACGCAGGTCGCAGTCTGTGCAGCCCTTGCGACATTCATATTCATGATAACAATCCACAAAACAGAAAGGAGAGAAGGGCCATGAAACTGCTGCCGGCATTCGGTATCATCATATTCACAGCACTCATGCTGTATGCAGTATCAGACCTCCCGGTAACCCACAACCCGGACGTAAAGCAATATTACCTTCAAAACGCGCTCGAAAAAACCGGCTCAGCAAACATCGTCAACGCCATTGTCTGGGACTTTCGCGCCTACGACACCCTTGGCGAAGAAACAGTCCTGTTTGCAGCAGTCCTTGCAGTATTCCTCATAGTCCACAAGAAAAGCGAATTCAAACTCAGAAC
>JAUVEK010000047.1 GCA_030594795.1 Candidatus Nanohalarchaeota archaeon
CTAAAAGAAGTTAGTAAAAATGCTTTTGAGTCGGGTAAGAAATATGATATGAAAAAACATATAATAAAGCTGGAGAAAATATACAAACATCTGGGAAAGACAGGCAAGGTGCGAATATGAGATTAAATTTGGGTTGTGGCAATGACATAAAACCGAATTATATCAACGTGGATATTATAAAGTCTGAAGGTGTTGATTTAATTCAAAACTTGGAAAAATACCCATATTCATTTAAAGACAACTCTTTTGATCTAATAGAAGCACATCAGGTTATCGAACATCTAACAGATTTAGCGAATACAATTAAAGAATTGCATAGAATCTTAATAATATACGGTAAAGGATTACATATAGAACATTACTTTGTTGAGCCTTTATTTAATTTAAATCCCTATTTTTATGAAAACACAATTTTAAGATTTTTATTTCCTGCAGACGGTATCAGTGTCGAACTCACAAAATAGTCTCACTTATCATAACCCAAACACTAACCAAAAAGAGCGCGATATTCATCACAAAAAAGACCCAAGTAGCCTTTTTTATTTCATGCTTTGCGCTTAGATAGTTAGCATAAATTAATAAATATCCTAAAAGAAGTCCTGCGCTGTTCAACCATTTGAATATCAAAAGTCCTGGAAGATATTCAGAAGATATTAGCGCTATAATCTCTGTCGAATATGAGTGTATAGTAAAAATGCCTGCGATTGCGATAAGACTATACGCAACCAATGCGCTTCTAAGCGCCTTCTTTACATCTTTTTTCTTTGAATCCAGCTCACTGACTTTCGGGAACAAGACCTGCGCAAATGCCATCGGTACAAGCATTATCCCACTGTAAAATATCCATGCAAAACCGTAATATCCAATCAGTTTCTGCGCAAAGAATAAACTCAACAACGGTATAATGAGTAGGTTTGATGAGTTCAGTAGATACATACCCCACATGGGAACACTGTATGTCCCAAATATGCGCCTGATGTCCAATCCTGCTGTATTTCTCTGCAAAAATCTCCTGCGCAAAAGATACCAGATATTCGGGAGGTTGCCAACAAAATAGCCAAAAGCCCAGCCGAGGATGGCATAGTAGATGCCGTAGTAATAGCCAAGCCCTATTGTGAAAATGCCGATCGAAGCAGTAGTCAGAAAATTGGAGAAACTAAACAACTTGAAATTCTGTAAGCCGACAATCATTGATTTTGAAAGCTCCAGTAAGATGAATAATGACAGTATCAGCCCAGGTACGATCAGGTATGAGAGCGCTTCATCTTTCAAAAACATATGCGCAAACGCATCCCTGAACACATATATTACCAGTACCACAGATACAATCGAGAATCCTTTTATCTTCAGAAAGAACCTTATCAGCTTGTTTATCTTGCCGGTCTCTTTTTTTGCTGAAAATTCAGCAATATACTTCGTAAGCGTGGGAGCGGCGCCGAAATCAATGAGCGCCGGAATAAACATAAACAACCCAATAATCGTTTTATAGTTCCCAAAAACCTCAGGCCCGAAAGCGCGCGACAACACAAGATTCGATACAAACAGAAAAATGGCGCCAATGAAGCTTGCGCCAAAGACCATGCCGGAGTTAAAAAAGAACTCGCGTTCTGAGAATATGGATTTTAGTTTTTGTTTCATTGTAACTGTTATAGGGTAAGGGACAACATTATAAATGTTTTGGATGTGCCGGTAATCGGTAAGTATCCCCTGTGTTTATTCGTCACCCATAAAGAAGTTGGCATAAAGTTGGCATAAAGTTGGCATAACTAGACAAGTTCATAATAGACTCCTTTTTTTGCCCCCTTCATTGATATAATCTCTTTTTCTATAAGTAGATTCAGATCCTTTCTCAATGTTTCCCTCGATACATCAGGGCACTGGTTTTGATAATCCCTATTGGTTATCTTTCCATACTTCAACATATATTCAATAGCTTTTCTTTGCCTTTCATTCAATGCTTTAAGCACTCCATCAGAAATTTTATATTTACGCAGTACAACAGAAAATCCACCTTGTTCCTCCCTAAACAGCGGCTCCGGCAATCCATGCTGTAGGCACCATTTCACTAGATCGACTGTTCCTGAGCCCCATCGCTCGATATATTTTGCAAGAAACAGCATTTCTGCCAAAAGAGGGTTTACAGGCACGGATTTATGTGGGATTTTTAAATCATGTGGCGTTAATGGATCCGGCAGGCTTCCCGGACTCCAGAATTCAATTCTGTCATCGAATATTGAAATATGAATATTAGAAGTTGATGCATAATCCCTGTGACATACTGCATTGGTTATTGCTTCCCTTATTGCATCAGGAGGATACTCCCATTTTTCCTGCCTTTCGATATTTCCGGGATCTATCCACGCCTGTTTTTTTATGTTGTCAAGGACAAATCTCTCCCCTGTATCTATTTGCTCGTATAAATTGTCTCTAAGCACTCGCATATCCAGAAACGGCTTGACCGCTTCTGTGCCTTTAAACTTTGCACAACGCATTTCTGCCTGAAGAAAGTATCTTTGGGGTTCTTTCCCAAATAAAAGCACTGCTGCGTTCGCCAGTTTGCTGTTTTTAAAAAGTCCAAGCTTCTCCAACATCTCTTTCGCAGGCATTTGTTCATAAATATCCATTTTCCTCTCTACTTTTGCTCTTCTCAAAAACCATCTTAGTTTATCTTCATCAATGTCATCTAAGGTTGCCCCTTCGCATACCTGCTCATCCCAGTACCTCTTCGGCGCTGATTCCTTTGCAAGTGTCCTAATTTCTGAAGAAAAAATTCTCTGGGTGGTATCGCCGACTCTCTTGTACGCATGGCTCTTGAAAAACACGGGTTTGTCATGGGACTCTCTTACTTGCACAGAAATGATTTTCTTACTCTCAACTTCATGCACATCTATTTCAGGAAAGACATTTGGATCTGTATTTCTCTTGATATACTCTGCAAGATCGCTTGTTGTTTTCTTGCCAACATCAACACCTATTGCAGATCCTCTATCAGAAACACCGACAAGAATCAGCCCTCCTTTGGTGTTTGAAAACCCACTAACAGTATGTCCTATTTCATCCTTCATGCGAAGAGACTCCTTAAACTCAATTCTCTCTGATTCTTTCCTGCCAAGCAGTTTCTTAATATCCATAATTACTCTTCGCCGCAGGAATTAATAAAGATGCTGGGTTGATGTTGCCGAAAGAATGTAAAAGACTGCGCCTAAAAAGGATGCGTCAAACACCATGCCTGTATTGAATATCATCTCACTTCGCCCGAAGCCATTCAATCCCTTCGGGAATTGAATATAAAAAGATTCAGCGCACAACAAAATGCATGAAATCTTTAAGTGTTGGCATATTCACAGATACCGGCCTTGCTGCCGAGCTTGCGAAAAAAGGCACTGCAAGCGACATAACCCTGTTTAACAGGAAGACAGGAGAGTGCATTTACACATTTCTCGTCCCGCACTCCTATCCTGAGAAATTTTCAGCCCTTCTTCAGGTGGCGCAGGTAATCGACTGCGCTGTCATCGTCATTGAAGAAATAACAAAAGAGCTTGGTGAGACCCTGCTTGTGCTGGATGCGCTTGATATCAAAAACGGGCTTATAGTCATTAAAAATCCACTAGACGAAGAGCAGCTGGACACTATTTTCAGCCAGACAAAGCTGAAATACAAGAAAACCAGTCAGGAGGAAATCATGGGGGCGCTCGGGAATTTCACTGCATCATCGCCCGAGAAACCAACAAAAATCATAATCGATCACACGTTCCAGGTAAAAAGCGTCGGGACTGTTGCGCTCGGGTTCCTGGTATCCGGAACAATAAAACCTTATGACAAACTAAAAGCAATGCCTGCACAAAAAGAAGTCATGATAAAATCCATCCAGATGCAGAGCAAGACTGTGGATGGTGCAACTGCCTCTTCAAGAGTCGGCCTGTGCCTGAAGGGTCTGGATGTGAGCGACCTTGAGAGGGGAACTGTATTGACAAACAATGGTGTGAAAAGCGCGAGGAAGTTTGAGATAAAATATAGGAAATGCCCTTTTTACAAGAATGAGATAAAGGAAGGTATGAAACTGCATTTGTCTCTTGGCATGCAGTTTCGGGAACTTACAATAAAAGAGATAACAACTGATGTAATGACTGTTGAATCAGTGAAACCTTTTGCTATAGATGAAGGCGAGCGGATAATTCTTGCTGATAACTCATCTGTTGGGCTGAGGCTTGCGGCTATGGGAGATATTCTTTAATATTTTAATTTTGAAACAAGTGTCTTTAGCTTCTCTGCGCTCTTGTCAAACATCTTTTTTTCGTCGCCCGAAAGCGCCCGGTCTATGATTTGTGCGCCTTGTTTTCCAAGCTTTACTGGCACACCGATGCTTATGCCCTCATGCCCGTACTCACCTGTAAGGTTTATTGAACACGGCACAATAAGGCCGGTATCGTTTAAAATAGCATTTACCATATCGGCGATGCCGCTTGCGGGTGCAAAATCCGTAATGCCCTTAAGGGTGATGATTTCAAGTGCAGTGCCCCGCACATGAGTGAGAATTTTCTTTTTCTCATTCCCGCTAAAATTCACTTTCTTTCCTTTCAGGCGCAATCCTGAAAAGAGGGGCACCATTGACTCGCCATGCTCGCCGACCACATCGCAGGACAAATCACTCATCTTCACTCCAAGATGCTTTGAGAGCGTATATTTAAAGCGCGAACCATCAAGCCTTCCTCCAAAACCGATAACTTTTTTCCTGTCAAATTCCAAGGTCCTGTATGACACGTAATTCATCATATCCATCGGGTTCGTGCATGTAATGACAATACAGTTGGGTGCATACTTTTTCACATATTTACAAACTGAAGAAACAGTTTTGGCATTGACCTTTGCAAGCTCAAGCCTGTCTTTCATGCCCCGAGTCCGGGGCTTGCCTGCGGTAATGACGACCACATCAGATGCGGAAATTGACTCGTAGCCGCCTGAAACAACATTTGTATCATTGACATAGGCAACTGACTGGGATATATCTATTGCATTGCCCTGTGCCATATTTTTCAATATGTCTACGATTACCACATCATCTGCTATGCCTCTTTGTGCTATAGTATATGCGATTGTTGAGCCCAGCCTTCCTGCACCAATTATTGAAACTTTACTCATGAAACATCCCAATACTTGTCTTTTTTTACCATGATTTCCCTTATCTCTTCAAGTGTGTTCTTGTCAGAGTCCTTGAGCAGGCCCTGGTTTTCCATGAGAAGCTTATAATCATCCTTTGTAAGAAATGAGTATAATATGTCGCCTTCTTTTATGTTCCTTGTGACAACAGCTCCGTCAATGCTCACAGCAGCCTGCTTACCGATTTCTGCTGTTGATACATTCTTTCCCTTTTCCTGGATCGCATGGATAGTCCCGATAATTTTACCCTCACCATTGATCAGGCGGATGCCCTGCTTTATGGAGCCTGACAATATCTCCATTCCGACAATTGCAGGTTTGGACTGCCTGAACACAAATCCTTCCATAAACCTTACTTTTGCAGGCATGGAAACAGATTCCAGCACGCTTTTCTTTTTTTCCTCTTCAACCTTTTCAGCATATTCCTCGTATTCCTCGATAAGCCTGTATATTACATCGCTTTTGAATATCGGCACTTTTGACTGTGCTGCAAGGCCGGCTGCATCCTCAAGTATTTTTGTGTTAAATGCAAATATGACCCGGTATTTCTCATCAACTTCTTCCATTGTGGCAATATCTTTCTTGTTTACAAGACCTATCTCTGCTCTTTTTATCGGGATGCCTTTTTCCCTAAATAGCTTTACAATCGCCTCAAGACTGCCCAAGGCATCTGCTTTTATGATAACACCTACATTGTCGGTCTTTATTTCAACTTCTTCTATTTCTTTCTGGACCTCGCGCATTAGTTCAGAGGACTCTGTTTCGCTTCTTGCACTCATCACAGGCACTCCTGCGATTGCGTTTTCAAGTGCCGGTGCAGAAATCTTTAACCCGCTTGCTGCAACCACTTCATCCATCTGCTTAAACTGCTTCTCGACTCGTATCTCTTTCAGCGGGTTTGTCTTGAACAATGCCTTGATTTTTGTGCATATTGCGCCGTCCGGATGGCCGATCACAAGCAGGTCCCCCTTTTTCATTATCCCGTCATAGAGTATGACGTCAACTGTCATGCCAAGTCCTTTGACTTCCTTTACTTCAAGAATTGTGCCTTTCCCATGACCGCTTGGGTCAATTTCAAGCTTTTTTTCAAGATATTTCTGCGTAAGGCCTGTAAGGATTGTAAGGAGTTCTCCTATCCCCTCGCCGCTTTTAGCGGAAATAGGTATTATGGCAACATTTTTGGTGAAATCTGCCAGGCGGTCAAACCTGTCAGAAGTGATGCCAAGGTCATGAAGTTCGCCAATAAGCTTGTAGAGTTTCATGTCCAGGTCTTCCTGCACGTCATTCCTTTGTTTTGAATATGACTCTGCAAAGCAGGTGCTCTTTTGGGTTATCCAGCCCGTGATATTGTCTATCTTGTTTGCAGCAATAACAAACGGAGTCTTGTATTGCTTTAGAATATCAATGGATTCTTTTGTCTGCGGCTTGACGCCTTCGTTTATGTCGATTACAAGTATGGATATGTCTGCAAGCATGCCGCCGCGTTTCCGGAGGAGTGAGAATGCTGCGTGACCCGGTGTGTCAACAAAAAGAAGGCCCGGAATCTTCACTTCAATCCCGAATTTTGACAGAAGGGTGCCGCAGGATTTTACGAGAATATCTTTTGGAACCTCGGAGGCTCCGATATGCTGCGTTATGCCGCCCGCCTCGCCCATGGTCACTCTTGAGTGCCTGACAGTGTCAAGCATCGTGGTTTTGCCATGGTCAACATGGGCAAGTACGGATATTATCGGTTGTCTTATTGGCATTGAGTATCACCGCGGGTAATGGATTGTGAATGTAGATTCTATTGAGAATGTAGTTTTAAATAATGTTTGGGCTGCGATAGAAGTGAATGGCTTTGGATGTGTGAAAAGATGTGTTTTCTGGACAAAAAAGAAATCCGGTTAGAGATTCGCAGAATTTGCCCCTAATCATCTGATTTTGTATCATTCACTAATACCTGTAGGCAGGATTTATTTTCCAAAAACAGTTACTTTTCATCCTGCACAAACTTAAGCCCCTTTTTCAGGCAGTGCTCTGCGCGCGCAATCTCGTACCCAAGATACGCAGCATGGTCAAGCTGCACCACAAAATCATGAAGAAGTATTCCCCGATACAGGTCAATCCCTCTCTTCCCCCTAAAAACCATCCGAAGCTTGCCGCTCTTCACTTTCCCGTCATTCTTTATCCTTATGGCCTCATAATACTGGACCTGGATGTCTTTCTTGTCATGATCCACATCAATCACAAAAAAGCCCTTATCAAGCTTGATATTTC
The DNA here is from genome assembly GCA_030594795.1 of Candidatus Nanohalarchaeota archaeon. Classification (GTDB taxonomy): domain Archaea; phylum EX4484-52; class EX4484-52; order EX4484-52; family B79-G9; genus B79-G9. The sequence continues at coordinate 7,417 of JAUVEK010000047.1, forward strand.
CTCTGTGTTTTGGAACATTGACACTCATATTCTCATTAGGCATCATAAACACTAATTAAAATCAGACAAATAAAAACTTATCTTTCTATTTTACCGGGAATCCCGGTATTAATTTTAGCCCTCGTAATCCCGGTAAAAACCATCGTTTCTGCTAAAATTATTTCATATCATCAAAACAATACTTAACATCCAGAAACCCCGACCGGAACTCCAAAACATCCTCCTTCACGCGCCCCGGCTCCTCCTTATCAACCCACACGCGCTTGATAAGCTCAGCAACATGCTTCATATCAGACTCCTTCATCCCAAAATGAGTCATCTCAGCAGTCCCAATTCTGATACCCGAAGGATTGGAAGAATTCTTGACATCATCCCAGGGAAGAAGATTCTTATTCAGAATCACATTCGCCCCCTCAAGACTCTCAGCGCACCATGCCCCGCCTCCGCACTTCCTGACATCGGCAATCACCTGGTGCGACTTCGTAAATCCTTTGTTTTCAGCAAGCACATCAATCCCGTATTCACAAAGTGCCCCCGCAAGCGCCTGCGCATTCTTCACAACCTGTTTTGCATAATCCTCACCAAACTCAATCATCTCAGCCATGGTAACAGCAAGCGCAGGAAGCCTGTGCAGATGATGGTTGGACACAAGAGCGGGAAAAATCTTCGGCTTAATCTTCCTGTAATGCTCATCACAATTCCCGAAAATCATCCCCCCCTGCGGTCCCGGAAACGTCTTATGCGCTGATGCGCCGACAACATCCACCCCCTCCCGCAAAGGATCCTGGAACTGCTTCCCTGCAATCAGCCCAAGCACATGAGAGCCGTCATAAGTCAAGACCGCCCCAACTTCATCAGCAGCCTCCCGAAGTTCGCGCAAAGGATGCGGGAAAAGAAAAATCGTCCCCCCTGCATTAACAAGCTTAGGCTTATGCTCAAGTATAATCTTCCTGCTCTTGTCAATATCAAGATTCATCTCCTCTTCATTCAGCGGCATATGCCTGACCTCAAGGCCCCGCACCCCGGCAGCCCCAAACTCTGCCTGGCTGATGTGCGCACCCGCAGGTACACTAGGCGCAACATACTTCTCACCCGGCTTTGCAAAAGACGAAAGCAAAATCAAAATAGACAAACACCCCGAAATTGGCCTCACATCAAGAAACTCAGCACCAAAAAGCTTCTTGCCCATCTCAATACACGCGCTCTCAACCTCATCAACATAAGAGAGCCCCTGATAATACCTCTTTCCCGGCATCCCCTCAGCATACCTGTGCTCAAAATCAGTATTATAAAGCTTCCACGCAAGCGGGCTCATAACATTCTCAGAAGCAATCAGGTTTATGCACTCTTTCCCTCTCCACTCATCATGCCTCGAAACAGAATCCTCAACAGCGCCAACAATCTCTTTCACATTCATACCAAAACACCTCACCTGAAAAATGCACTCAAAAATTTAAATCTCTATAATTCAGAAATATAAATCTGCGCCACCAAAAATATTCTATGAAACTCATCTCAAAAGGCAAAGTAAAAGAAGTATATGAAATAGACGGCCGCGAGCTTGAATTCCACTTCACAGACAACATCTCCGTATTTGACAAGATAATCCCCTCAAGCATTCCAAGAAAAGGAGAAACACTATGCAAATCATCCGCATTCTGGTTTGAAAAGCTAAACGAGCTTGGCATCAAAAACCATTACATCTCATCACCTGCATCCACCTCAATGCGCGTCAGGCGCGTAAACGTGATTCATGATTATGACAAGATGAATGCAGA
>JAUVEK010000020.1 GCA_030594795.1 Candidatus Nanohalarchaeota archaeon
CCTGTTGAAGGTCCTTTTTATGCATCGGATGTTGCCAATCTTATTGAGACCTGTTGGGTAGAAAAAAGAGATGCTGAAGATGACCGTATATGCTTTGTTTTGGAAGGACCCTATAACGATAATGCAGCAACTGCTGAAAGTGACATCATAGATCTGCTTGAACCGGAAATCAAAAATAATGTTGAATTTGATGCCGACTTTGTGAATGATGACTTCTTTTCTATCAATTACAAAATTATAGGCAGAAAGATACGGGTAAAAAGCTAAAACAGAATCATCAATATAAATCTGCTATTACATAAAAATCCTATGGGCTCAGACAATCTGAAAAAAAAAGGAAAACTAGTCCTTGTCGGCGGCACATTTGACCTGATACATCCAGGTCATATATTCTTTCTGGACAATGCAAAAAAGGTCGGAGATGTTCTCATCGTGATAGTGGCCCGCGACACCACAGTCAAAAAGCTAAAAAGAGCACCAGTAATACCTGAAAACCAGCGGCTGGATGTCGTCAGTGCACTAAAGCCAGTGGACTTTGCCATTCTCGGTAAAGAAAAAGAAGACTTCACAGAAATAGTAAAAGAGATAAAGCCCGACATAATAGTTCTCGGCCCAAACCAGATACATGACATTTCAGAACTCAAGGAAAAACTGCAAAAATCCGGCCTGAAAACAGAAGTAATAAAACTTGACAAATTCAAAAAAAACACGCTCTGCAGCACAAAACAGATAATAAAAAAAATAAAAGAATCTAATGCACCTGAACAATAGCTTTTTTGCGAATAAATTATATATACTACTTTAGCAATATTAATAAACAGACTTGGGATGCCTATGAAAACAAAAGTATTTATTTTATGCTTTGCAATTCTCGCATGCACCGTACTTCTTTTAAACAATGCATCCAGTGTTGTTTATGATGTATGCGAGGCAATGTCCGACGAGGAAGTATCACACGACGATTTTCAGGTATTGATTGAATCAATATACAACGGCGAGTGCAACGAGGCAATGAATGTCAAGACAACATTTTCAATGTCAAAAGACGATTTCAGCGAACTGGCTAACATTTACGATATTATCGACTCAGAAGGCAATCCTCTGGTATTTTACAGGACCGGAACACCATCCGCAATCGGTGCCGGCGCAATCCTCGTCTACGGCAACGACGGTGACTTCCCGGTCAAACTCGGCGACCGCCTGCACATCTGGACCTCAGGCACCCCGAAAGACATTATGATCGAAGTGAGCATTGAGGGATGCGACCCTTATGATGATGAATGCGATGCAATATGCTCCTACGAGGATGATTATGTCTGCGACCCTTTGTGTTATGTAGACAACCAGAGAGACAACATCCCGTGCGACATTGACTGCGTTGACCAGAACAACAACCATGTTGTGGACGAAGGGGACCTTGATGGCATCTGCGACCCTGACTGCTACAACGACGACCTTGACCCGAAGCGCGCCTATGACCCGGACTGCATTGATTTTTCTAATGATAAAACTAACAGTGATGGAATCTGCGATCCAGACTCACAGGGCATTCGGGATGGACTATGCGACCCTGACTGCGCACCCGCAAATCACCTGTGTGACTTTGACTGCAACGGGACATCTCACCCGGGCAACCCGCATGGTTACAACGATACCGACTGCTATCTTTGCGACGGAATCTGTAATGGCTTCTGTTCATATGACTGCGCTTACTTGGACCATGACCCTGACTGTCCGGAAGGCTTTATAGACTGGTTTGAACTGACAGAATGCTGCGGCAACAATAAATGCGGGATGAGTGAGAACTGCCTGTCATGTCCCACAGATTGTCCCGAGGATGACATTTCAGTTGACCCGCCAGTAGAAAGGAACTGTAGCATTTTCAATGAAGGTCCTGCAGATAATTTCTTCTGCTGCCCGGATGCAAATAATTCCGCAATGTACGGGTGCGCCAACCTGACACTCAACAAGCAGGAAAACGAGTCATGCACGTGCCCCCCGGAATGCGCTGAAGGCTTGGTATGCAACGGTCCGAAAGGCGACAAGCACTGCTGTCCTGCAGGAAAAGTATGGAACGGGACAATGTGCAAGCTAAGCGGCGATGTACTGATTGTCGCGCTGAAAGGAAATCTTGAAAAAAAATATTCTCAGGGACAGATAGACGAACTTGAAACTAAAATCAACCAGTTTATTGACGCCCTCGCAGCAGACGGTCTTGGCGCCTCCCTTTTCTATCTGGATGAAGATATGACTTCTGACTTAATAGGAACCAAGGTATCAAATACAGGTGATTGGAATGAAGTCGATGGTGTTCTTGATCAGTTGATCCCTAAATTAAATTCCCGCTATGTTTTAATAATCGGCGGTTATGACAGGTTTCCTTCCGCAAGAGTGGGGGCTTATTATACTGACAATCATTACGGCGATTATACAAAAGACAATATACCTGACGTAGCGCTGGGCAGGTTGCCTGACCCCCGTAGCGGGGATATTGATTTATTTATAAACTCCTTTGATACTTTCATTGATTCGCATAATTCAGGAGGACTGGATTTATCCAGTCATATAGGGAGAACTCTGGATTATGGTTACGAATCAATGGAGTGCTGGAGCCAGTACGTATGGGGTCAAAAATGTCAGCCCTATCAAAACTGCAAATCAGGCACAAGCGATTCTAAAACTGCTGCTAGCGGCAAAGGTTTCTTTTATATTACCCAACACGGCACAGATGGACCTCCGCAAATGTATGTCGATGCACTTATGCCAGGTAACCTAAATAGTATGGATTTATCTGGTAGTGTATGGATGATAGTCCCGTGTATGGGTGGAGTTATTAATTATGCTTCAACAAGCCAGAGTATTGTTTTAACTTTTTTTAATAAAGGCGGAGCAGTCCACATGGGAAGCACCAACAATAATTGTTGTGCAACTCCGGCAGGAGTTTGCACCACTTCTATAGATAAGGGAGGTGTCGGAGCTTTGTATTATAGAATTGCCAAAAATTTCAGAGTTGGAACCCGGATAGGCGATGCGTATAAAGCAGGAAAAATAGAATATAGAACTAATCATGGTAATGGTCCTTCAAATGAATTTTATATAAATCATCTTTATGGAGACCCAACTTTAAAAATAAAGGAAGTGTGGTAATTAATATGAAAATAGATAAATATATGCAGGAAAATCCTTATCCTGATATCCCGGAATTTGAAAGTTCAGAAAAACCGAAAATAAATAAAGTTATTTATGTTTTGATAGGTCTTGGTTTACTTATTGTTTTTGCTTCTGTATTATTTTTCATTTCAGCAGGAGGATCTGTTTGTGGTAACGAAATTTGTGAAGTTGATGAAAATTGTTTTGATTGCCCTAAGGATTGTGAATGTGCAGATGGCGAGTATTGTTCCGCTGAAGAGAAGATATGTGTGATGCCAACCTGTGGAGATGGAAGATGTCGTTTTGGGGAGTGTTCCCTTGGTTGTACTGTCGACTGTGGTATATCGGATTGTTGCGGCAATGGAGACTGTGATACAGCAATTGGAGAAACCTGTAATACCTGCTCCGTGGATTGTGGTGTTTGTCCTGTAACCCGTGTTTGTGGAAACAAAGTCTGTGAATCAGGGGAGAACTGCTATGACTGCTCCAGGGATTGTAAATGTGCAGATGGTGAATATTGTTCCGCTGAAGAGAAAAGATGTGTGATGCCAACCTGTGGAGATGGCAGGTGTGAACCTTATGAAAACAGTATGAATTGCTGCCTTGACTGTGACTGTGAGATTAGAGGTGAAGTCTGTAACAGGGTAACCCATAAATGTGAAATGCCTGATGTTGATCTCACTGACAAAAGAATTGAGGAGCTGGTTGTTAACCACTACAATACACAGGGTAAGAATGTTGATGACCTTGAGATTCAGGAAGTATTCGTCTGGGAAAATAAGGTCGGAAGAAAGGTTGGAGTCAAGATTCCGGACCAGAAATGGCTGAGTTTTGTTTTAGTTACAGAAGATGAAGAAGTTATAGAATTGCCATTTTATTAGTTACAGTCTTACGGGGATTTATACAGAAGAGTCTGTGTTATGGACGGCAGCCATCTATAATACCTATAGTTCAATAGGGTTGCCAGGCATATGTAGAGTATCCATCTCCAGCCGGGCATGAAATTTATGTAGGTCGGGATACGCCCCGTTATCGAGGAGTGTTCATCCATAAATAGGAGGATAAATCACTAAAATTGCGGTGGTAATGCCCAAATGTCAAATTCAAAAAGGGAAGAAAAATCAGTGCCAACTATCCCAAAGTGGCGAGGTTAAGTATATATACTACTTTAACAACATTAATTGATAGACTTGGGATGCCTATGAAAACAAAAGTATTTATTTTATGCTTTGCAATTCTCGCATGCATCGTACTTCTTTTAAACAATGCATCCAGTGTTGTCTATGATGTATGCGAGGCAATGTCAGACGAGGAAGTCTCATACGACGAATTTCAGGTATTGATTGAATCAATATATAATGGCGAGTGCAACGAGGCAATGAATGTCAAGACAACATTTTCAATGTCAAAAGACGATTTCAGCCAACTTGCTTATACTTACGATATCGTAGATTCAGAAGGCAATCCCCTGGTATTTTACAGGACCGGAACACCATCCGCAATCGGTGCCGGCGCAATCCTCGTCTACGGCAACGATGGTGACTTCCCGGTCAAGCTCGGCGACCGCCTGCACATCTGGACCTCAGGCACCCCGAAAGACATTATAATCGAGCTGAGCATCGAGGGATGCGACCCTTATGATGATGAGTGCGATGCAATATGCTCCTACGAGGATGATTATGTCTGCGACCCGGAGTGTTATAAGGACGGCGAGAGAAATGACATCCAGTGCGACATTGACTGCGTTGACCAGAACAACAACCATATTGTGGACGAGGGCGACCTTGACGGCATCTGCGACCCTGACTGCTACAACAACGACCTTGACCCGAAGCGCGCCTATGACCCTGACTGCATTGATTTTTCTAATGATAAAACTAACAGTGATGGAATCTGCGATCCGGACTCACAGGGTATTCGGGATGGACTATGCGACCCTGACTGCGCACCCGCAAATCACCTGTGCGACTTTGACTGCAACGGGACATCTCACCCGGGCAATCCGCATAGTTATAACGATACCGACTGCTATCTTTGCGACGGTATCTGTAATGGCTTCTGTTCCTATGACTGTGCTTACTTGGACCATGACCCCGACTGCCCTGAAGGCTTTACAGGCTGGTTTGAACTGGCAGAATGCTGCGGCAACAATAACTGCGGGATGAGCGAGAACTGCCAGTCCTGTCCCCGAGATTGCCCGGAGGATAATATTTCAGTTGACCCGCCAGTAGAAAAGAACTGCAGCATTTTCAATGAAGGCCCGGGAGATAATTTCTTCTGCTGCCCGGATGCAAATAATTCTGCAATGTACGGCTGCGCCAACCTGACACTCAACAAGCAGGAAAACGAATCATGCACATGTCAGCCCGAATGCGCCGACGGCTTGGTATGCAACGGCCCAAAAGGCGACACGCACTGCTGCTCTGAGGGATACAAATGGGATGGGACAGAATGCAAAGAGACCCTTTGTTCAAGCAGTGTATCATCCTGTTATGATCACTGGCACTGGGATAACCATGGAGCAAAGTCAAGGATAAACATACCAATTTATACCTGTGACTTTTTTGAAGTATGTCATCCTGTTGTCAAGCCAATAGCACAGGAAATTGTTAGTTGCTGCAATGATAAATGCACGGGAGATTGCCATTCTTTATGCAACAAAGCATTACATGATTCTGGATTAGATGTAACAGATACAGAACAGACTAGAAAGAAATGTTATGGCATTTATGCAATCTATGGTATGGGTCCGGCCGCCAGATGGACTAGAGGGTATCTGTTACACACAGAAGAGCCGGCATCAATAATGTTCAGCGGACAGGTCTGGATGTGCACAGGTTATGCAATAATGCTTACGACTTTATTAAGAAGCGTTGGATATGAAAAAGATGAAGCTTATGGTATTTGTGGACCCGGTCATATGTTCAACATAGTAAAATTACCAGGAGACACGAACTTTCATATAGTAGATACTGTGGGTAATTGTCCTAGTACCTACAAACAAGGAAATATTCCCTCAATGTGTGTTGTGGGATATTCCTATTGTAGCTATAATAATGACTGTTCACCAGGTATGATAAACGATGAAGGTGGCAGGTCAACACCGCCAAGAAGTCAGGTTTATGGATGTTAGGAGGGGAAACAAGATGAATAAAACACAGAGATTAATATTGTCCTTTTTAGTTGTTTTTATTTGTTTTACAAATACAGTATTAGCTGGAGATATTTCTGTTTATAGAGAATATCCGGCAACTTCAGAAGTAGGATCCATAGTTCAGATAAACATAACCGTAGAGAACAATGGTGCTTCTGAGAAGGAAATTACAGTTAGGGAATTATTAAGTGACTATGAATCGATAGAGCCAGAACCAATAGTTCCGGTTTCTGAACCGGGTCGTATAGGGCTTGGACCTGCTTATTACGAATGGAATTTTACTCTCAAGGCAAATTCACAAAATACTGTTTACTACATTGTTAAATTGGTAAATCCTGGCGATGTTATATTGTCTCCAACAACTGTGTACGCAAATGGAGAAACAATTTATACTGATACAGCAATAATCAAAGTTGTGTGTAATCGAAATAAAGAATGTGAGCCTGATTTAGGTGAAACTTATTTTACATGTTCACAGGACTGCCCTTCCGGTTCAGCAGACGGGGTATGTGATTTAATAAAAGACAAAATCTGCGATCCCGACTGTACTCCGGGCACAGACCCTGACTGCATTGAATGCGGAAACGGGAAATGTGAAGAAGGCGAAACATGCGCAGACTGCCCCAAAGATTGCGGTGCATGCAAAACAGAGCCCGAATGCGGAGACAAATCCTGCGACTCAGGAGAGACGCAGGAAAACTGCTGTACCGATTGTGGATGTCCAGAAGATGAAGAGTGTATCAGCAATAAATGTAAAAAAATAAGTGATTGCGGCAATAATATTTGTGATGCAGGCGAAAACTACAAAATTTGTCCCAGAGACTGCCCATCCGGTTCAGAAGACGGTTACTGTGACAATGTAAAAGACGATATCTGCGACCCGGACTGTCCTAAAGAAAAGGACATCGATTGCAGATCCAGTGACTCTGGAAAAGAAGACAAACCTGATAAAAGTTACCTTATTTACTACATCATACTTGCAATACTCATTGCAGTTCCGATTTTGTTCATTGCTTATCGCAAAATTCAGGAAAAGAAAAAATGGGACCAGCTCGAAAGAAAATACGCTGAAAAATTATGATACAAATGAAAAAAGCATTTGCATGGAACTGGGTAATCTCCGGCATGATAATCGGGCTTGTAGTAATCACCATATTCGCAAGCATGCTCAACAAAGTCTTCATAGAAGATGCCCGTCAGGACGCAGACAAGCAGTTCACAGAAATATACACCCGCACAAAGACATTATGCACCGCGAGTGTAGCTGAACAGGACTTCTACAATGCAGAAATACCCGACATTGTAGAAGCAATTTATATTTCAGATTCCAAGAATAAAGAACCGCCCCCGGACATCGAAGATAAAATCAAAAACAGGAACACTACCTATGGCAATTATCTTTGCATGAAACTAAGGAATGAAAAATCAAAATGCAAATACGTTGGCTGCAAAGTTGAGATGAGCTATTTGGGTAAAGAGGAAACAGTCCTGTCAGTGGCAGACAGGATACTAAAAAAGAGCCATTATACCAGACATCCGCTTGACTTTTCCAAAGATGAAGAGCTGGTCCATATATTGAGGGAAGGGAGTGTAAGCCTGGCTCACACCATACCCCCCACAGCGAATGCCGGCAGGAACAGAACCGTCAAAGTAGGAGAAAACACGCACTTTGATTGCTCCAAATCTTCAGACCCTGATGGTATAATAGTCTCATGTTACTGGAGTTTCGCTGATGGTGCCTCAGGATACGGCAGGTTCAAGACGCATTCCTTCATCTATGCCGGGCTATACCCTGTTACATTGAACGTAACAGACAACGACGGCCTCACAGATACAGATACTGTAAAAGTTACAGTTGAGGATTAAGATATATAAGTTGTCTCATACCATATATTAGCAGGTTCAGACCAACACAAGCACAAACATGAAAGATATAAGATAAAAAACGTAAAAAGTGGCAAACATGTATCGAAAAATATCTCTGGTAATCTTCATCTTATTTATTTTTTCAGTCATACTGATGATGTCGCATACTGCTCTTTGTGCCCAGAAAAAATGTCAGGTTGAGGGCAGTTTCCGTGCAAATGCAGACAAAAGCCAGTCTGCATGCGATGCATATTGTATCTCTTCAGGATATTCCGGTGGAACAGCTTCTGCTACAGGTTCAAAATCAATGTGTAGTTTTGGCTCAAAATATGTCAAAGACTTCTCAACGTGCAGCATGGGTTATGACTCCAAAATATATAAATCATGTAACAGCTACATCAGTTGCGACTGTTCAGGTGGCCAGCAGACGTGCAGTGATGGCACTCCCTACGGAGAATGCAAAACATCAGACCCACCGAGATATTGCGACAACGGGTACTTAATTGATAATTGCGTTAGGTGTGACTGTCCAACCGGGTACGACTGTGAAACCGGTGGTGAAAATAGCGGCTCCTGTCTGGGAACAGATCCGCGGGAGTGCAGCGACGGCACCCCGTATGATGCGTGCGATACATTAAATCTCCCGAGATATTGCGACAACGGGTACTTAATTGATAATTGCGTTAGATGCGGCTGTCCAACCGGGTACGACTGTGAAACCGGTGGTGAAAATAGCGGCTCCTGTCTGGGAACAGATCCGCAAGAGTGCAGCGACGGCACCCCGTATGGTGCATGCGATACATTAAATCTCCCGAGATATTGCGACAACGGGTACTTAATTGATAATTGCGTTAGGTGCGGCTGTCCAACCGGGTACGACTGTGAAACCGGTGGTGAAAATAGCGGCTCCTGTCTGGGAACAGATCCGCGGGAGTGCAGCGACGGCACCCCTCATGGTGAGTGCTCACCAACACCCCCGCAGCGTTGCAACAACGGGGTGTGGGTCGATGATTGTAATAAGTGTCCACCTTGCCCAACCGGAAGATGCCAGACAGACGGAATATGCAAGCAAATCGGCCAACCTCCGCACGCAGACGCCGGCTTTGACCACCGGGCTCTTGAAGAAGCAGAAGTCACTCTTGATGCGCGGAAATCCCACGACCCTGACGGGACCATAGTATCTTACGCATGGACAGAAAACAGCAATCTCTTATGCAATGGATTAGAGTGCACAAAGGATGATTATTCTGCTGGCAGCCACATAATCAAACTCACGGTCACAGACAACGACGGCAACACAGATTCAGATGAGATGACACTGACTGTCCTGGGTGTCAGGCCCGGTGAACTTCGTGCCCTGATAGATTACCCAAAGAACGGGCAATTTTTTGATGAAAACCAGCAGATTTATTTTGCAGGTGCCGGGGTCAAAGGCGGTGCTGGAAAGCTGCGATTATTAAGGTGGATGTCAAGCATAGATGACAATGGTTATATCGGATCAGGACCATATTTTTACAAAAAGCTTTCACCCGGCGAGCATACGATAACACTCAAAGCTTTTGATAGATCTAGCTATGCAACTGACAGCGTAACAATAACAGTTGAATCAGAAGAGCAGGATAACACTCTGCCATCTTCCTGGGACTGGAGTCACGTAGTATTGCCCCATGCACCACCGTATGATCCGCCGGGAGCAAACTGGATGACTCGGGTTAAGCATCAGGGAAGATGTGGCTGTTGTGCTGCATTTGGACTGCTCGGGACAATAGAGGCAGTTTATAATGTTGAACAGGGAAATCCTGGTTTGGATATTGACCTTTCAGAACAGGATCTTGTTAATTGTGCCGGCACAAGGGGGTGTTGTGGTGTCAGTTCAATAAAAATGCTAAATCATATAAAGATAGATGGAATACCGGATGAGAACTACTTTAAGTACACTGATTCTACTTGCTCTCATTCTATCGTTAACAAGAAATGCGAATGTGAATGTAAGTACAATAATCCCTGCTCAAATACCCAATGCCCCTATTCTGTTCCTCTGGGGGACCCCAAATGGGTTATAACCAATTACCATCGGATGTCTGGTGGCAGAGACGAAATTAAGAAGAGATTAACTGAAAAAGGACCTTTATTCGCTGGCATGGACATGAGCAGTTACAGGCAGGATTGGGACAGCATGGATTGCAAAGGCACTCTTGAGTATGATCACGGCATAGTCATTGTCGGGTACGACGACAGCGGCGGTTACTGGATTGTAAAAAATAGTTGGGGTGATTCAAACCATCCTTATTTTAAGGTGAAATACGGCGCATGCCTCATAGAGGGAAAGGTATATTATGTTGAAGGGGTGAAAAAGCAATGATAACACTAAAAAGAACAGGGGTCATAGTCGCCATAATTATAAGTTTTATAATTACTCCCGCATCCGCAATACCAGATCCATCCGCAGTCTATTGCGGGCAATTGGGTTATGAATTCACAATCATCAGAACAGGCACCGGTGAGGTAGGGCTATGCAGTTTCCCGGACGGCTCCACTGTTGATGCATGGGCTTTTTTGAAAGGAGAAGATGGGCAGGACCATAACTACTGCAAAGAGAAAGGTTATGAATTCAAAGTTGTTGAGAACGATAGCAGATGCCCAGGGATGTACTTTGGCAAATGCGTATTATGCATTTCGCCTGGTGGGAAAGAGACAGAAGTCACAGAACTGATGAAGCAGGATGGCAAATATCCTGATTATGAAGGGTGGACCCTTTTAAGTTGTAACCATAACCAGATATGTGAACCAGAACAAGGCGAGAATTATGCAGAGTGTCCAGAGGACTGCCCCTCCGGTGGAAAAGACGACTACTGCGACAAAATACAGGACAATATATGCGACCCTGATTGCTCAAAAGAACAAGACATAGATTGCAGATCCGCTAAATCAGGAAAACCAGAAAAAACCAACTCAATTTATTACATAACACTGGCAATAATCCTTGCAGTTCTGGCTGCATTCGTTCTTTACCGCAAAGCCCGGGAAAAGAAAAAATAGAAAGAACTCGAAACAAAATACACAAAAAAAACAAGAGTTCTAAACCTTTATATTCCCAAACAGACATTAATAGATAGTATGCTCAAACCCGCGAAAAAGGGAATCTCTGTAACAGTAGAATCAATTCTTTTGATAGGTGGCGTAATCGCCTCTGCACTGTTTTTCGTATCATTCTACAAGCTCGCCATATACCAGGCAGACAATGTCTTCAGTGCATCCGAAGAAGGATTTGCAAATGACCTGAAAGCAAAAATAAATTCAGTCCACTCATCCACCCAGGACATAGTCGAGTATTCTTATCATCCGCCAGTCAAAGCATACAAGCTGACACTCAAAGACAGGATACTTTCCATAAAATACCCAAGAAGAGGGCCGGTCCATACTCTGGTGCCAGTAGATATTAACAATGCAAAAATAGAAAACTCAAATACAGTATGCATATCCAAAAACAGCGATATTATCACTATCAGGGGAGAAGCATGCCCCAGTGTATGCAATCTCAATGACAACACCTGCGACGACGGATGCATGCTCTTTGGCAAATGCGACCCTGCATGCAAGGATTGTGAGACTGATGATTAAAACACAACAGAAGAAGGCGCAAATAAACATCTTCACGCAGCCCATCATGCTGATTATACTCATAAGCATATTCGCAATGTTTGTCATAAAGACCCTGATGGTAAACGTATCCATCGCACAGGAAGCAGAAGAATACGAGTTCAAATCAAAGGCAGGCCCTGTGTTTGACAAGGTATTAAAATGCATTTCAGATGATCCCACAGGTTATCCCTACCTTGTGAGCGCAACCAAACTGGAAAAGCTCAACAATGATTTCCTCAGCCGCGAGCCCCCGTGTATGAGAGACGAAAAAGTGGGCTGGGACGCCACAGTAATAGACATGGACTCAAAAACAGGCAAAACATGGCGCATCGGAGAATCCGAAGGCTCTGAAGGAAAAGCACTGAAGCATGAATACGGGATCACCATGCCTGTTGCAATAAAACACGAAAGCGGCTTCATAAGCCCGGGGCAGCTCACCTTGAACATCCGCCATGGTAACCTTGAATCCCTCGTCGGGCGAATCGAAACAGTATATAGCATCGGCTCGCAAACAAAAAAAGACATAACAACCACAATCTCAATCAGGCTCGATTACCCGGTATCATTGAAAGAAAAAGACAGCAAAAAAAGCATCTGCCTGAAGGCAGATGAAAATGAATTTTGCAAGACTCTAAGTTTCAGCAGCATTAAATTCAAGCCATTAGGTCCCGGGATGCACTATATCATTCTAAAATATGACCACGACAGGAAAAAAATAACTCTAAGTGATTAAGATGCACTGCAATATAAAATCCGGGTTCCAGACGCGCCATAAAGGCCAGGAATCCATGCTAAACATCATGGCAGTAGTAATTGTAGTTTCCATAATATTCCTGTATTTCTTTTTTGTCACGCAAAGCCAGAAAATTGAATCTTCAGGCATGCTGTCAAAACAGCATAAATACAAGTATGGAGAGATTGTACTGACGAATATGTACTATGTAAAGCATCACAGCCTCCAAAACACGATTTCAGAAATAATCGGCCGATCCCAAAGATTTGGCGACAAAGCTCACGATTACGAATATATGTCCCTGAATTCACGGGTGCAACCCAAAGTCATTGTAAAACAATACCTTGACAAGACTCTCCCAGACTACAACTATTATTTTTTCATTGAAAAAGAAAACATAAGACCATTTGAAATTAATCACCCCCCAAAAGAAGATGTTGACATTATGACGCATGTGATAAGCATTCCTCTGCCCAATTCAAAAGAAATCGTACTTGCATATCTATATGTGTGGTAAAACCTATATGATATACATTATCTCCGGTGCATTAAAATGAAAGGCATAAGCATAGCAATATTTGGATTTTTAACAATAGGTCTTGCCATAGCAGGCCTGATATGGGTACAGTACAATGCCAATTTAGGTATTCGTGAAAGGATAAGTTCCAGTGAGAATCTTGTATTTTTGAGGCTAAACCAGGAATCAGAAAAAACCCACTCTTATGTTGAGTCATCCCTTGGACTCTCAGCTCGTCATGCCCTGAGCACAGTTGCAAAAGGAGGCGGCTCGCGCAACAATAATACCCGATACTGGCAATGCACAACTGCGCAGGTGCCCGCTGTGGGTGAAATGCTGGTTAATATTGATGATAATACCCTGAAATTGCTGAATGCATATATTTCTTCAGTTGAAGAAAACAGTGAGTCTCTGGTGGATATAGAGCCAATGTCATGTGTAAACACAGGATATTCACCGGATAAAAATATGATAATCATCAGGGCAGACGGATTCAATTTCAGGATAAGCGACAGCAGCACATTTATGAGCACCGGTGCGGCTGTCATTGAAAAAAACATAGGGCCAACCAATTTCTGGTACGACTATGCTATATTGAAAAACTGGGTTGAAAGCGATGAGGTCAAAAAGAGCATTGAAAAAAAGCTCAATGATGGTAATATAGCACCAAAAGGGCTGAATTACGAATCATGTTCATGTAGCGGCTCCCAATGCCCTGATGCAGAAAATATATTAAACATGATATATCCCTGCTGGGAAAAGAGGATAAAAGACATTGCAGAAGATAGTATAGATGAAGCAATAGCCCGTCTGGTAAATGATAACAAGTACTTTGGTGGAAAAAATCTCAACTGCTACCCTGAGATAAAGTGTATTTCTGCAAAGAAGCCCATTATAGTAAATGAAAAGGCAGGAACCTATACGTCCTCCGGATGCTGCAGCGCCGTCTGCACGAACTGTGCAAAGGATGCATGTGCCATCACCAGAACAGCGAAGATTTGCGAGGGTGTATCTGCTGAATCTATCTGCGAAAAGCCGGATTGCGGGGAAGAAGCAGGCAGCGTTCCCAAAAATCATTGCACAATCTCCACCCAAAAACACATGATGGCTGCGGGCAGCGACACTCCCGATAAAGAAAAAGAAGTTTGTGAGACCTGCTGCGCCATAAGTTTCGGCCTGATATACGATACCGCTGTGGACTTTACATTGATATGCCACGACACATCAAGCATAATAGCAGCATCTAATGGAATAGAGCCCCTTAAGTGGCAAATAAACCTTTACATCACCGCGACCAGCACAGCCGGAGCCGGTTACAGTCCCTATGAAAGCGCAGGATGCGCCTGACTCACAAAAAGCAAAAAATCAGGCAAAGAGGCATTTTCAATAAAAGATATATATTAACAACGACATAATAAACATATGCCTGCAATGAACGTAATGCTGAACAACGTGGTTAACCGCGTAAACGACAACAGCAAAAGAATAAGGGAACTTGAGG
>JAUVEK010000151.1 GCA_030594795.1 Candidatus Nanohalarchaeota archaeon
CCCAATCACAGGAGGTCATGCACATGACATGGCAAAAAGAACTTGAACAAAGCATCTGCACTGTTGAAGAGCTTGCAAAATACGTGAAATTAACTAAAAAAGAGCAGGAGCAATTGCAAAAGATCATTGAAATACACCCCATGCGCATTACCAGATATTACCTGTCCCTGATAGACACGAGCGACCCTGATGATCCCATCAGGAGAATGATAGTTCCTTCAGAAGGAGAACTTGACCTGTCCGGAACCTATGACACAAGCGGTGAGTCTGAAAACACAAAAATGCCGGGCCTGCAGCACAAATATTCCCAGACTGCCCTCATCCTGGCAACAAACAGGTGCGCAGCCTACTGCAGGCACTGCTTCAGGAAAAGGCTGGTCGGCCTGCCGACAGAAGAGATATTAGAGAGATTCAATGAAGCTGCCAAATATGTTGAGGAGCATGAGGATATTAATAACGTGCTCATAAGCGGCGGCGACCCTTTTGTCTTGCCGACAAAAGTAATAGGGAAATTCCTTAAGAAGATATCCGGCATCTCCCACCTGGATTTCATAAGATTCGGAACCAGGGTGCCCGTAACATTCCCGGACAGGATTATTGAAGATGAAGAGCTGCTGGCTCTGCTTAAAAAGAATTCACTGAAAAACAGGAGAATATATATAGTAACCCACTTCAATCACCCGGGAGAAATCACCCCGAAATCCATAGATGCTGTAGACGCCCTCATCCGCTCAGGTGTGATTGTCAACAATCAGACTGTTTTGCTGAAAGGAGTAAACGATAACCCCAAAACCCTTGCAGAACTGCAAAACAAGCTTGTTGGTATAGGTGTCAACCCCTATTATGTTTTCCAGTGCCGTCCTGTAAAAAGAGTCAAGAACAAGTTCCAGGTGCCCCTGTATAAAGGCTGCGAGATTGTCGACAGCGCAAAAAAGATGCTTAACGGCCACAGCAAAAGGTTCAGGTACGTTATGGCTCACAGGACAGGCAAGATAGAAATCATAGGAATCATGGATGACTATATTTATTTCAAATATCACCAGGCAAAAGCGCAAAAAGACATAGGGAGATTCTTCAGGAGAAAAACAAACAAAACAGCCGGCTGGCTCGACGACTTGGAGTGACAGCATCAAACATAGAATGTATTTTTCATATCATTTGGGACAACAGATATTTTCTTTCAGCTCGTTCCATTCCTGTTGCAAGTGCGCTGAATGTATCTCCATTCATATCAGAAAGCCCATAAGCGGAAGTCAATGAATAATACATATCATCTGTATCGGCTCCTACCTTGATTTTTGTTAGCCATCTCTTTGCTACTTCGTATTGTACACCAGGTAAACTCGCGAGATGTTCTATCTCTCCAGGTGTTAATGTCCTATTAATTAAACCCATTTTGATCCACATAACATTTTTGCTACTATACACTTATAAATCTTTTCATATCAGCTTCCCGATACACTAGAACTTTTATTTCGAAGAAGATGACTAATAATCTGGATGCATTTTTTACAAAGGATTATTTATCGATACATCTTAGGTGCAAATTTCCACAAAACCACAATCAACCCTTAGACAGCTTCTCCCATTTCTTAAGCTTCAGAACAGAAGAAAGCGTCCCCCCCTTCTTAATCTCGCCGCGAATCCTGTTCTCATTCTCAAACACACTCATCGCGCGGTTGGCAACCTCAACCGCATCCCTGCGCGGCACAACAACAACCCCGTTATCATCACCAGCAATATAATCACCATCACACACAACCTGCCCGGCGCACCTTACTGAAACACCAATCTCACCAAGCCCCTTCGCCTCACCGGCATTCGGCCGCACATATCTCGCAAAGGCGCAAAAATCAAGCTTCCTTATCTCATCAATATCCCTTATGGTCCCGTCAATGACGACACCTGCAATGCCGCGCCCAACAGCGCTGTGGGTGGCAAGCTCGCCCCAGAGCGCAATATCCCCCCCCTCTGCATTGATTACAATGATGTCACCCTTTTTGGCAATATCAATTGCTTCAACAGGTTTTGACCAGTCGCCGTTCATTGCGCGGACAGTAACCGCCCGGCCAGCCATCTTCTTCCCTGGAGTCAGAGCAAAGATGCCCCTCATCGCCCCTTTTCCGTGCATGGCATCGCATATATTAGGGGTTGAGACTTTCCTCAATATCTTGATGACTTCCTCCTCACTGTGGGCGCGCCGCTCACAGCTCCTCTTAGCCCCTGAAAGGCTTTCAAATATCTCATTAACTGCCTTTTTGACATCAGTCGTCTTTGTGATAGCGCTCCCGATAATCAGGATATCTGCGCCGCGGTCATACGCGTCGCGGGCAGTGCCCCTGTCAAGCCCGCCTGCAACAGCAATGGGAATCGCAACAGCAGACCTGAGCTCAGGCAGCTTTTCATCAATAACCCGCCCTCTCATCTGCTCATCAATGCTCAGGTGGGACACAATGTAGTGCACGCCCATCTTTTCAAGCTCACGCGCCCTTTCTACCACATTGTCCTTCGGTACCCCGAGAAGATCAGCCATTATCTTAGTCCCGTACCGCTCTGCTTCCTTGACAGCATCAGTGATTGTGGGATCATCAGACATGCCAAGCAGTACAACAATGTCAGCACCAGCTTTTGCAGCAATCTCAACCTCGAC
>JAUVEK010000094.1 GCA_030594795.1 Candidatus Nanohalarchaeota archaeon
AAGTATACTGATGAGAAGGCTGCACAGGAGATTGTACAGGCGTTTCTTGAGACTGAATTTGAGGGCGCAAAAGCAGGTGGGGAGCGGCACAAGAGAAGGGTTGACAAGATTTTGGCAATTGAGGAGAGGAATTTTAGGTGAACTTGTTTTTTTGGAGATATCTTTATATACTTTTAAAAGTATAATATTATACTTTAGTTGGTATATATGCTCACATCAAAAGAATTGAGAATCATTGATATCTTCAGAAAGAACTTGTTTAAAGCACATACAATTCGTGCAATCTCAAATATTGTTGGGACGGGTTCATATTCCTGGACATACAATACTGTCAAAAAGATGACTGAGATTAATATTTTGAATACTGAACAGATAGGTCACTCCAAACTCGTAAACATAAACCTTGATTCCAGCCTCGCAGTTATGTATCTCTCTTTTCTCGATGAAATTGAAGCAAAAGAGCGAAAAATACCGCATATCGAGAAAATATGCAGGCTGATTGACAGGAAATACTTCACATTAATTGTCACTGGCAGCTATGCTGCAGGAACACAGAAAAAGACATCTGACGTTGATGTTGTGGTTATTGTGGATGATAAGGAAAACGTCAAATCTCTTTTAAATACATTGAAAAATAAGGGGGGGTTGATGATTCCTGAAATCCACGCTTATGTTTTTTGTGAAAAGGAATTCATGAGCATGCTTCTTTCAAAGGAGGCGAACTACGGCAAATTGATATTTAAAAACAGGCTGATATTTTTTGGCGCCCAGAACTATTACAGGGTTATAAATGAGGCGATAAAACATGGTTTCACTGATTGATGTTTATATCGGGCGCGCTGAAAATGAACTACGATTGGCTAAAGCACTGCTTTTGCTTTCAGGAAAAGAGGATGTTAAGATACAATTAGAGGCAGAGAGAGGGGATACATTTTACAGCGCAGTCATATCAAATGCGTATTATGCGATATTTTATGTTGCAAAAGCACTTTTGCTTACGAAAGGCATAACCACTAAAGCGCCAGAGGTTCATAAAAAAACTATTGATGATTTCAAAAAGGAATTTGTAGTAACAGGCATACTTGATTATAAACTCCTTGAAATATACAGGGAAATGATTATCAGCGCTGATGAACTTCTTGGGTTATTTGAGCGTGAGAAGTGGAAAAGAGGTAATTTCACTTACAAGGTTGCTTCAGAGGCAAATTTGCCTTTCGCAGAGGAATCTGTTAAGAACGCTAAGATATTTGTTCAGAATATTCTGGCTGTTCTTGAAAATAGATGATAAAGAATATATTATAGTATCTAAACACGCTATAAGATTTATATCGCATCTGCGCCTGCGTCTTCTATGTCTGCGTGGGTGCGCCTGATTGAGAGGCCTTTCAGGAAAACGATGAGAAAGGATACAAAGAGTATGTTTAGTCCGGCTGTCAGGCCGTAGGTGTCTCCTGCTATGCCTATTATGTATGGGATTATTGCGCCGCCGGTCGCTGCTGTGAAGAGTATGCCGGAGACTACGCTGTGGCCAGATTTCTCGTTTTCTATTGCTACTGAATAGATGGTCGGGAAGAGGACAGAGCAGAAGAACCCGACTAGGGGCAGGAATATCATTGAGGCGGTTGCGCTCCCGTAAAGGCCGAGTGCAAGACATAGTGCGCCAAGTATGGAAAATGTTGTGACAAGTGATTTTGGGGTGTGTTTTTTCAGGAGATGGCCTCCTATCAATCTTCCTGCTGCAAGGAGGAGCCAAAACAATGATAATAAGCAGGCGCCGGTTTTGGGATCTATGTTTCTTATTGTTTCAAGGTAAGTTATGAGCCATACGGCTATGCCCATCTCTATGCCTACGTAGAAGAAGAGCGCGATGAACGATGAGATGACTGAGATGCTCTTGAAATGGTCCAGTATTGATTTTACGGTGAATGTGTCTTTTGTGTCTTTAGGGACTTTGATTTTTGTTACTGATAAAAAGAGGAGCGCTGAGAGTGCGACTATTAGAAAATAGAAGTATCTCCAGCTGATGTCTTTTGCCACTAATTGCATTATTACAAGAGGGGCAAGAAATGAGCCGAGGCCGAATAGTGAATGAACTATGTTCAGGTTTCCGGGGTAATCTTTTTTTGGGCCTGAGTACAGGATAAGGGGGTTTGCGCTTACCTGTATGAGGGTTACGCCGATTCCTGCAATGAAACTCATTAAGAGGAGCATGCTAAAAGTCCCAACGAGCCCGAAGAAGAGAGCGCCTGCGGTCATCAGAAGTACGCCTGATGCGTATATTTTTTTGCAGCCGTATTTGTGGGAGAGAAGCCCTCCCGGGAGTGATGCAAGACCGTATGCTGCAAAAAAGGACAGGCTGATAAGCCCTGCCTCGCCGAGAGTGAGGCTGAATTCTTTTATGAGGATGTTTGTTACTGCGCCGATGACGTTTGTGAGCATGGCGAATACGAAGAATGTGAAGAAGAGGGTGAGTTTCAGGCTTTTTTGGGTTTTTTCGTCTGATGGAGAGGTCATGTTGAGTTATTGTGTGCTGGGGTTTATAAATAAGATGTCTGAAGAGTACTATCTTATTTTTGATATCTAAAAATAGATATATTTATATTGTTTTGGATGCAATTATCTGTATGGATGATGAATTTGATAGTATTGATGATATTTTGAATGTTCTTGGGGCAAAAAGCAAACTGAAGATAATCGAGGTTATGATCCGGGAGGGTAATGCGCCCCATTCGATACATTCGATATCTGAGAAAGCGGATATAAGCTATTCTCTTGCGTACAGGAATATCCACCTTTTAAAAGATGCAGGGTTTGTGGTTGTGGAGAGGGATAAGTACCGGCTGAACAAGGGCCACTCGCTTTATCCGAAGGTTTTTGGGCTTTTTTCCGGAGAGGAGCAGGCGGTAGGAGTAAGCATTTCGAAGCGCCAGAGGAAGGATATAGGAAAGATAATGGATGAGCTTCGGAATCATGAGAAGGTGCAGATAATTGTGCATCACAATGCTGATCCGGATGCTGTCGGGAGCGCGGCTGCGCTTGCTTTGGCTTTGAAGCACCTGGGCGTGAGGGTGACTGTGAGTGCGCCTCTTGGCATCAGCCGGCAGGGGCGCAGTGTTCTTGAGAAATATCCGTTTCATGTAAGGCAGGAGGTTGAGAAGAATCCTTCTTTGGTGTTTATTATGGATTCGTCGTCTCCTGAGCAGATTGGTGAGCTTGCGTTTCGGACTAATCCGAAAATCATATTGATTGACCATCATCAGAGAGGGAGCCTTGCAAAGGGTGCGGATCTGACTTTTGTTGATACAGAGGCGCATTCTACTGCTATTCTTGTTTACCGGCTTATTGCATGTTCCAAATTACCAGTTGTTCCTGAGGCTGCGCCGTTTCTTCTTTCGGGAATCGTTGCAGATACGGCATTTTTGCGCATTGCAGACAAGAATGATATTGATGCTGTGGATGAGCTTTTGAATTATGTTGAGCTGCGGGATATATTTAATGCGCTGAGCGTGAAGGAGGATATTTCCGAGCGCATTTTGAAGTTGAAGGTACTGAAACGTGCGGAACTGTATCGTGTCAGGGATTTGATTATTGCTTTTTCGCGGGCAGGGTCGTTTGAGTCGAGGGCTGCGACGCATATTATAAAGACAGGTGCTGATGTTGCGATTGTCCTGAATGTCGGGAAAGGTGAGATACGGATTAGCGCGCGTGTGAGGAAGTATCTTGGGAAGGATATTGATCTTGTGAAAATGCTTAAGAAGATAGAGCCGCTTATCGGCGGCAGTGTGGGCGGCCATGCTGAGGCAGCATCTGCGAACGGGAGAAATGTGGAGGGCGCACAGAGGATTAACAGGGTCATTTTAAAGGAGTTTGAGAGAAGAGGGAAGAGCAAGGCGAAGTTGATAACGTGAGGCTTGTATGTGTGACCTAAACTTTAATAAAAGTCTGTTTTCTATATATGAAGAATGGGTGCAGAACATAAACTCGTTGTCGGGCTTGTTGAAAAAGTGAAGATTATCGGCGGGAAGACAGTGGAAGCGGATGCTATCATGGATACCGGCGCTACAGGGACGTCGATTGATGCGCGAGTCGCAAAAGAGGCACAATTGGGGCCTATCATGGGCCTGGTCAAGGTAAAGAGCAAGACTTCGGCAGACGGGTATACCCGGCGCATCAAAGTGAATGCAAAAATCGGGGTTGCGGGTAAAGTTGTTTCTGTTGAGGCTAATATCCAGGACCGGAAAAATATGCATACACCGGTGCTTATCGGCAGGGATGTGCTGCATTCCAATTTTATTGTGGATGTTGAGAAGACACACAAGTCCAACAAGGTTGAGGATGTCAAGAGTCGTGGTTGAATGAAACTGTGCATTCTGGGACCTAAAGAGAGAACAAGTACTGAGATAAAGCTTCTTGAAAATGCCAAAAAATACTTTGATGCAGTCCTTTATGTGCCTATGTCACACATGCGCATTGAATCAAAAAACGGGGAGTCTATTCCTTATTACAAGGACACCAATCTTTTGGGGTTTGATGCTATCCTTCCAAGAATCACGCGCAAATACAGGGACAGCGGTTATGTACTGGTGAAGCTTTTTGAAGACAAGAGCCGGTACACCCCGATTGAATATAAGTCAATAGTATTCGGGTATAATGAATTTTTGACACCGATATACCTGAGCGAGCGCGGCATTCCTATGCCTCCGACATATTTTGCGCTGTCGAGGGTGGCGCTTGAGAGGGTTTTGCCGACTATCAAATATCCTGCGCTTCTCAAGTTGCCCTATGAGAAAAAAGGGCAGGTGATTATTGATTCTGAAAATTCCGCGAAAGGCATTATTGATACAATCCAGCAGTTTGTCCAGCCGATAATCATACAGGAGATGATTGATAATTCGGTAGGCCTTAGCATACTTGTTATCGGTGACTCGATTTATGCGCTGAAGAACAAGGATACCAGGTACAAGCTGAATGAGAAGAGCCGCGGGATAATAATGGATGTGATGAATGCGCTTGGCACAAGCATCTGCCAGATAAATGCCATAAAGACTGCTTCAAGTATTATGATACACAGTGTGAACGTATGCCCGAATATAGACGGATTCAGTGACAAGTATGATACAGATATGAGCGATGTGATGCTGAAATATATAAAAAGCCGCGCAGAGATGCATGCTGAAAAGAATGTTGTCACCAAGTTCCTTAAATGGATTGACTTGGGCATGCCTAAATGATG
>JAUVEK010000078.1 GCA_030594795.1 Candidatus Nanohalarchaeota archaeon
AACAGTCTGGCACCTCGGGCACCAGTTGATCGGCGCTTCCTTCTTGTAAACAAGCCCCTTCTCATAAAGCTTCAGAAATATCCACTGGTTCCACCTGTAATACTCAGGCCTGTACGTATCCACTTCCCTCGACCAGTCATATGAGAACCCCATCCTGTCCTGCTGCTCCCTCATCATCCCGATGCACTTCTCAGTCCACAGCTTCGGATGGCTCTTATTCTTTATCGCAGCATTCTCTGCCGGGAGCCCAAGCGAGTCATAGCCCATAGGATAAAGGACATTGTACCCCTGCATCCTCTTGTACCTCGCAAGGCAGTCCCCGATAGAATAATTCCTGACATGTCCCATATGAAGCTTGCCGGAGGGATAAGGAAACATCTCAAGGCAGTAGTATTTCTTCTTTTTCAACTCTTCCTTCACCCTGAACACGCCGTCCTTCTGCCAGCGCTCCTGCCATTTCTTTTCTACATCTTTGAATTTCACGAATCTCATCTCTTAAACATTATCCCCATTGGATTTTTATATTATTTCTCAAACTTTAATAATTATGTCCAAAGCAAAGGACTGGAACGCATAAACCGGGAATAACCAACCCCTAAATATAGTCAATAATCCTATGCTTTATCTGCTCGTGTATGAGCCATGCAAGAAGTATCACAGTATCCAGTCCAAGCATCAGGGTTGTACCGAACTGATCTGCTTTTATGATATTCAGTCCCATCTTTACAGTGCTGAACGGATAGAACGGCATAATGTAATCTATCAAAAGAAAGTCAAGCATAAGATGTATCACATACCCCGCTGTTATCATAATACTTGCCTTATATGCCTCTTTTTTCCTCAGATAATATAACACTGCAGTCATCACCAGAAGTATCAGCGGGATAAATATCGAGTGCGTTATCGTGCGATGAAATATCATGGGTGACGAGCCTGTGAACAGGCTCACTACAAGACCTACAGCCACATCCAGGTCAGGAAGTATGCCGCCGATTCCGCAAAGAAGTATATGCTTATTCGTGAAATACTTCTTATCCTTCATCCTGTAATCCCGGATGATATCAGCCAGAATAATTGGTATCAATATATGGGTTGCTGCATTAGGCATATACTATCTGTGAATACTGGAGTTAATATGTATTTCTGATTTTCATATAATGGTCATTCGCAGCCATTCACATCAGCATCCCATTGAATTGCCTGCTTCCTGTGGATTTCTCCTGAAGGGGCATGATACCTGGCCCGAACTGACAGTGCAGCCTTCCTGGTTGGCATGCGGATGATTTATAACACAGCCAGAGCATCCCTGACATTCACAGAGCACATTACTGCCAGAGACCTCACAGTTAGTATCCGTAGCTATTACCGATGTCCCGTCGCATACTATCCCCTGGAAAGCATACCTGCCGTCATCATTCCAGAGGTCTTTCATAGCAGTGCAGTATGACTGTCCAGTTGCTGTTTTGAGTGGAAACACTCCATGGCCTGTTGCATCAACTACAATCCATTCACCATCACCGGCAGCATTGCATTCATCAATAATGAACTTCCCCTCCTGAAACAACTTGTAAGTGCCATACTTTCCCAAATACTCAATAGAACTATCGCAATGCAAAAGGTTCCATGCGTGACCGGCGCCGCCACCGGCATTAAATAATGCAGACCATGCATTATACGCAGGAACCCCGAGAGTTCTCAGTACACTGGTCACAGCAGCCGAGTGGTCTCCGCAAAAGCCCACTTTGCAGCATTTATCATAATCTCTTATCGTGGGAACTCCGCCCCTGGGCGCGCAGGTACCGTAGCACTCCTCATCCGGACAGCAGTCATTGAAATCCGTGAAGTAGTCTTCATTATGCGCTATCGTCTCAGACGCAGGTTGTACAAGCGCTGCTGAATACCTGGTGGCATCAAATCCCCATCCATCCGGCGTCTCCGCGTCCCAGTTTCTGATCACCTGACCGATATCCCAACCGCGCCTGTCAAGGAACTTCACAACTTCGTCATCGCAAACCTCAAGAGCATCTGCATACCACACCTCGCCGCCATCATCAACAACAGACTTGGTCCACTGGCCGATATCAACCTTTTTCCCGCAGTCCCAATTCGTGCAGTCAGGATCCCATTGCTTAAAATCACTTGTCGGGCAATCATCATCGCAAACACTATCTTGAACACTCAAACAGAAACCATCACCACCTTCACTTGGATCAGGCCTGACACCCATACAATCGGGATCCCCGTTATAAGCATGCAGACACCAATATCCACAGCCATTTCCGGAACCGGTGCAGTCAGGATCCCAATCAGGTCTGTCCGGATGTGCACAACTTTTGTAGCCATAACAGATTCCATCCGCCCTATTGGCGCAATCGTCAGGACAAGTGTGCTCATTCTCCCAGTTCTTCGGATGCGTCCCTTCCATTCCTTTGGACCACTTCGCTATATTTTCTGGCAGGTTCTCAGATGCAGAAGAAAACGGTCCAATCTCGCACCATCCGTTGCCGCAGCATGCAGGCGTACCATCTAACTTATTTTCAGCGCAGATGTGGGCTCCAGGGCAGCATGCCAGGTCAAGCCCCATCTCCTCACCGCAACACGGGACATCAAGAGAGCATGCAGCACCTAAATTGCCGCACTTGCCGCAGTCAGGGTCATAGAGCCCCCCACAGTCAGGGTCGCAGATGCCGTTCTCAACCCGGTCGAGCCAGTCGCCTGTAGTGGAATTGACCGGTCCTGCACAATCAAGGTCGCATACACCATCTTCATGAAGCCTCTTGACGAGAGTACCGCTGTAGCCACAGTCAAGGTCGCAAAACCCATCCTCGGACACCATAATCCCGCTCACATTCGTCATATCGTATTTGCTGCAGTCAGGGTCGCAAATTCCCCAGCTCGATGTGCCGTTGTTCAGGCAGTCAATGTCGCACATCGCATCCTCAACCATATGCGAATCTGCATCACATATCCTGTCCTTGTCTTTTGACCTTTTGTATCCATTGCCGTCCTCCTCAAAATCCTTGATACAATCAACTGCTTCATTTACCTTGTCTTTGTCACTGGTAAAGCAGTCAGGATCACATATATTGTCACCTGCAGCAGAACATCGGCTGTCGCACACGCGGTCCTCCACATCATCCATATTACAATCAGGATCGCAGTCAGCGCTGACAACACATGCAGGGTCGCAGCGATTATCATTGGTGTTGCATATGCACTTGTCCTTGCTGAGAGAGATGCGCATGTCATCCTGGTTTTTTACAAAGCACATATATCGCGGCGTACTCAGCATGTACGGCTTTGTATGCGTCAATGCCTGAAAAGGAGCACCGTAGGTCTTGTCGCCCGCAGTAACCTTCAGGAGCTTGTAATCAACCCCAACATCAACTTTCATACCTTTCGGTACCCTGTAAACTATCGCCACGCTTCCTGCCTCTGCTGCTACCCTGTCAATAGTACATGCGATGTCTTTTGCAACAAGAAGCATCGCTGACTCCTCCGCAGGCTCAGACTGGCCTTTCATAATCATGGAGCCCATTGTTGCCAGCAATACAAATGACACAACTATTCCAAAAGCTAACAGCATTGTTTCTGAAATGACAACTGCACCTTTATATCTCATAGCCACATCTCTCTGGATATTTTACCATTAAAATATTAGCCTGGCTAGTATATAACATTTGTAAAAAATATCTGCCTCAGTCCCACCCAGGCATCATATCCTTGGGACAAGTATGCCGCTCCTCAACTCTTTTCGAACATTGAACGAACTCTTTTGCCGGTTGTCTCCAGCTCGTGCGCTTTTTCCTTCTCGCGCATTTCATCCAGATTTCTGCAGCCATCTCTGAATTCATTGAGCCATTCTTTCGCGAAAGCGCCTGATTCTATTTTGTCAAGGGCCTGCTCCATCGCTTTTCTCGATTCTGCACCTATTATCTTCGGCCCCACAGTCCTCCCGCCGTATTCTGCTGTGTTTGACACCACACCCCACATATGCAGAAGTCCTCCCTCATACAAAAGATCAACTATCAGTTTCACCTCATGGAAGCACTCAAAATAGGCGATGTGCGGAGGATATCCTCTCTTCACAAGAGTCTCGAAACCAGCTTTCACAAGCTCCGTCACGCCGCCGCAAAGAACTGCCTGCTCCCCGAAAAGATCAGAACACGCCTCCTGCCTGAATGTGCATTCAAATACACCTGCCCTTGTAAAACCCATTGCTTTTGCCATTTCAAGCGCGATTTGCCCCGCACATCCTGTAGCATCCTTCTCCACTGCTACAAGACCAACCACACCAGACCCCCCAACATACTTCCTCCGCACCTCATTGCCCGGACCTTTTGGAGCGACCATTATTACATTAACTCCATCAGGCGCCATTATCCGGTTAAAGACAACATTGAAGCCGTGCGAAAAGCTTAAAGTCTTCCCCTCCGCAAGCTGCCCCTTTATGCATGCATCATAGACCTCCTTCTGGACCTCGTCAGGTACAAGGAGATGTATTATATCTGCCTGGCGAGCAGCTTCATCAATCACCATCACATCCATGCCGTCATCCACAGCCTTTTGCCACGATGCACCATCTTTTCTCAAGCCGACTATCACATCAAGCCCTGAATCCTTCATGCACTGCGCCTGCGCCATTCCCTGGCTGCCATAGCCAATCACTGCTATTTTTTTGTCTTTGAGAATGTCTGTTTGGACATCATTATCGTGATATATTTTTGTCTCCTCCATATTTCACACCTCTTGTACTGTATTGCATTGCCTTCTTTATTGTATAGCATTACATCATTAAGTATCTTCCCCTGCGCCTGATGTTTCCCATACATTCCAAAAGGTCAATCACTTTTATCACCTGCGACGACTCAATTGTGTTAATTATTAACGTATGTGCCCGTGCCTATGGAACAACAAATATCCTTGAGAGCATCACACTTTCAAAGTGATTGTTTTTAGCATGTTGAAACATTGTGATATCTATGCTTTTTTTCACATGTTAATCATTACAATATGATTCCTGCGTTCTTGGTTAATGCTTAAACATATAAATGATTGTGCCATAATATTCAGTATCAAATTTTATTTTGATATATCAATATAGTTAGGACGGTGATAGTTTGACAAGAGTAATTGCAGTTGCATCAGGAAAAGGCGGGGTAGGTAAAACAACAGTCACTTCAAATTTGGGTTCTGCGCTGACAGAATTCGGCCAAAGGGCGCTTGTGATGGATACAAATTTAACGACCCCGAATCTGGGCTTTCACCTCGGAGTGCCTCTTTATCCAAAAACACTCCACGACGTCTTGAAAGGCGAAGCATACATTGACGAAGCAATATATGTACACCCGTCAGGCCTTAAAGTAATTCCTGCAGGAATTTCCATGGCAGACCTGAAAAGTACTAACCCTAGGGACCTGAGCAAAGTTGTTCTTGATCTGGTCGGTGACCATGATGTCGTACTCCTGGACTCCGCAGCAGGGCTCGGCCGCGAGGCTGTTGCAGGCATAGAATCCGCAGACGAACTGCTCGTCGTCACAAACCCGGAACTGCCTTCAGTTACAGATGCCCTCAAAGCGATAAAGCTATCCGAAGAAATGGGGACGCATGTCCTTGGTGTCGTTCTGAACAGAGTAAAAGGAACAAAGTCAGAGCTTTCTGTTTCAGATGTTGAATCTCTCCTGGGTTACCCTGTGATTTCCCAGATCCCGGAAGATAAGATGATGCTTGAAAGCCTGGCTGCGAAATCTCCCCTAGTCGCTTACGCGCCAAATTCAGCAGCAGCACTTGAACTGAAAAAACTTGCAGCAACTCTGGTTGGTATCGACTACGAGGCACCTGCAGCGCCAAAAGGGCCTTCATTCATTTCAAGGATTTTTGGTTTCCTAAAAAGATGATTTGACAGGATGAAATCTCTCTCCTGTCTTCTTTATTCCCAAGTGAGTCTAATACTCCACAGCTTGCTGCAAATATAATTCACTTGGGAAGACTAAAAATCGCCGTCTCGGAAATCCACATAATACCCCGCAACTTGCTGCGGTTAGGATAGCGGATTTCAGGCGATTTTTTTATTTTTCTATTATAATCTATATAAATGCAAAAAACCAAGATAGATAATGTATGGCAGACGAACAAATCTACAACTACGTGAGACAGAACCTTCGTATGGGATATTCCAGAGAATCCATTAAGCAGGCGCTCGCGTCCAAAGGATATAACACATCAATCGTCGACCAGGTTGCATCAGAGATGACCCGCAGCACTGCTCCTCTGCAGCAGCCGCTGCCCGCCAACAACACATCTATCATCGACAAAATAAAAGACAACAAGCTAATTGTGGAAAT
>JAUVEK010000017.1 GCA_030594795.1 Candidatus Nanohalarchaeota archaeon
AATCTATGAGCATCTATTTCACCGAAGAGCACTCCCTAAAGGCTTGTAAGCCGCAGGCATAAGCTTACGACCTCTTCTTTCGCCTGAAGAACAGCCTGTAGAGGATGTACAACACAATAATCGCAACAATTGCATAGACCACAGGATTTGAACCGCCATTTGCACTTATCTCACCAAGCCTGATAAGGTGTTCCCTTGAATATATTGGAAGCTCAAGACCAAATTCGCGAGTATGCTCATCATTATACGCATCCTTGTATGTAACAGTAACCACAATCGGTATCTTCGTATTGTTCAGCGACTCATCAACATAGAGCTTGAATTCAGCAGTATCAAAATCATCAGAATCAAGATTGCCTATATATGTCCTGTCAGGCCCGATAATCTCATAATTCTTTGACTGTGCAAGCACAATACTCACAAACTTCGCCTGCGTTGCACCAATATTTGAGACACTGACAATAACACTGCCCTTTGTACCCCCCATGAATGTATCTGATTCTTCCATATATAACTGCAATTCCGGATCAGAAGAAATCAAAAGTCCGATGATATCACTTTTAGTGTATGTTGTCCCTGCCTCATCTGAATAAGTCAAAGTAAGCGGTATTTTATAGACTTTCGGCTCAGCAGATGCCTCTGAAATGATACGGAAAACCACGCTTTCCTCTTCACCAGCCTCAAGTTTCTCAATCCTTTTCTCAGTAGTTGAGCCCACAGGTGCAAAAGGCGTAGCTGAACCAGACAGGTCAAGCTTTAGAGTGATATCCCTTACCTGCGTATTTGCAAGATTCTTAAGTGTAAACTCCACATTCGCCTTGCCCCCGGCCACAATCTCATCAGGTACAGATTCAACTTTTTCAATAGAAAGTATAGTGTCTCTTGACTTCACATAAATATCAAATGAAATAGTAAACCACAGACCTTCCTTCCCTGTGCGGTATCTCAGATCTATTGAACTGTTCCCGGACACCGCATTTTTGTCAACCCTTACCTTGTACTTCAAAAGCACTGGCTGCGACGGCTCAATCCGCCCGTAATTTTTAATTGCACCCACATCAGAATCAAGACTGAACGGGTATTTCGGCAGAAGCTCAAAAGTACTATCTGTTGCAGCCCTTGTACCGAGGTTCTCAACTTTTACATAAAGGTCGATGTATTTTCCCGGCTCTGCAGGGTATGGCTCGTATATTGTGGAGACGATATTAAAGTCACTGTACCCCGGGCTGGTTTGCGCAAAGGCGCTGCCCTGGAGTATCATCAACATCATTATTATTCCTGCTAACATTTTTTTCATAATATATCACACCTCTTTAACTACTTTCCCGTCTTTCAGACGTACTATCCTTTCTGCATGCTTTGCAAGTGTCTCATCATGCGTGACCATAATGACTGTTTTTCCTTTTTTGTGCAGTCCCTCGATTAGTTCAATTATCTCTCTTCCTGTTTTGGAATCAAGATTGCCTGTTGGTTCGTCTGCGAGTATGACTTCAGGGTCGTTTGCGAGCGCCCTTGCAACTGCGACTCTCTGCTGCTGGCCGCCTGACATTTCTGTTGGCTTATGGTGCATCCTGTCTCCAAGATCAACGAGTTCAAGAAGCTTTTTTGCCTTTTCCATCCGCTCGTCTTTTGGAACTCCCTGGAATATCATGGGCAGCTCGACGTTTTCTATTGCATTGACTGAGTTTATGAGATTGAACGTCTGGAAGATGAAGCCGATTTTCTTGCCGCGTATTTGGGCAAGCTCACTTTCCCCCAGCTGTGAGATGTCATGGCCGTCAAGAAGTATCCTGCCTCTTGTAGGCACATCGAGACATCCAACCATGTTCATTGCAGTGCTTTTGCCGCTGCCGCTCGGGCCCATGATTGCGACGAATTCACCGCGCTCGATAGTTATATCTACTCCCGCAAGTGCGGGAACTTCGACGTCGCCCATCTTGTAGATTTTCTCCACGCTCTTTATTTCAATTACAGGCACTTTTTTATTCATACAAAATCACTTGATTTTCTTTAGCATATCTATCATTTCCTGGACCACAGAGTCGAATCTCATTATCTGACCGTAATACTCTTCAACCACCAAAAGCTTCCTTTTATCATCCTCAGTTTTCGCCCTCTCCCTGAACTTATCAAGTATCCCGGGAAGCTCAGACTTTGCATAGCTTAACTGGTTTTGCTGCTTCCTTACAAGCTGGTCGATTGTTGCATCAATGAAGTTCTTCTCCATATGCACATAATACTTTTTGCTGTTTGGCTTCCTGGTCTTGCTTATGATTCCAAACTGCGCAAGCATCGTCACTTTGAGGCTGATTGACGCAAGACTATATCCGGTCGCCTGGGCAATCTCATCCATTGCCACGTCTTCCGGTGAAATATACACAAGTGCAATAATCTTTGAAGACAGTGGGTCAAGCCCTGCCATCTGGCACATCTTTTCCATAAATGCCCTGAATTCCCTCTCAGCCCCAATCATATCATCACACCATTTACAACTTTTAATATATCTTAAAACTTTAAAATATATAAATGTTTGGGTGTGCTGGCGTTAACACTTATGGGCGATAGATATATCTCAACAACCGCTGGTCACCATTCCCTCCAGTCGTTCAAACCGGGCAGAAATCTATTTCTTGCATATGTCAGAACAGCGCAAACTTCACAATCAAAGCCGCGAATATTAGCGCTATCGTGTTCATGACCTTGATCAGTGGATTGATTGCAGGCCCTGCTGTATCCTTGTACGGGTCGCCGACAGTATCGCCGACAATCGCTGCCTTATGCGCATCTGAATTCTTGCCGCCAAAATTGCCGTCTTCAATGTACTTCTTGGCATTGTCCCATGCTCCGCCGCCGTTTGCCATCTGGATTGCGATAAGCACTCCTGAAAGTATTGAGCCAAGCAAAAGCCCGCCAAGAGCTTTAGGGCCAAGCAAAAAGCCAACTGCAAGAGGCGCAATCACTGCAAGAAGCGCAGGATTTCTCATCTCTTTGAGTGCAGCGACTGTTACGATGTCTACGCATCGCGCATAATCAGGCTTTGCCTTGTAGGTCATGATGCCTTTGATTTCCCTGAACTGGCGCCTGACCTCTTCAACAACCTTGAAGCCGGCCCTGCCTACAGCGCGCATGCACCATGAACTGAACAGGAACGGTATCATAGACCCAATCAAAAGACCGGTAAGCACAAACGGATCATCCAGGGCAAACACCAGCTTCTCTGTAATCCCGATTTCCGCTCTTTTATCTGCAATCTCCTGCACAAATGCAGCAAAGAGAGTGAGTGCGGCAAGTGCTGCAGAACCAATTGCAAATGATTTTGTCACTGCTTTCGTTGTGTTGCCGACAGCATCAAGAGCATCTGTAATCTTTCTTGTCTTCTCAGGCAGGT
This sequence comes from Candidatus Nanohalarchaeota archaeon, assembly GCA_030594795.1. GTDB lineage: Archaea > EX4484-52 > EX4484-52 > EX4484-52 > B79-G9 > B79-G9. Next base: position 3,389 of record JAUVEK010000017.1, read on the forward strand.
TAGCCATTTCAGCAATGCCGCCTGCATTGTCTGTAATAGGCCCATAAGAGTCCAGTGCAATAATAATGGCAGTAAGCGATATCATAGCCATTGCAGCTATTGCTATACCGTAAAGGCCTGCAAGCTGGAAGGAGCCAAGTATGGCAGCTGATATTAAGATTATCGGGACCGCCGTACTTTCAAGACCAACGGCAAGGCCTGTAATGATGTTCACAGCAGACCCGCTGAGAGACGCCTCAGCAATTGACTTCACAGGCTTATATCTCGTTGACGTATAATACTCAGTTATGGCAAACAATGCTATTCCAAGTGCAAGCCCGATAAGCGTAGTATAATAAATGTTCATTGAACTTACTTCACTCAAAGGCGCCAGATACCTATCAGTCACAAAATAAAACCCGATAGCAGACAATACAGCAGTCGTTATGACACCCCTGTAGAGCGCACCCATGATATTCTTTTTTGCCTTCACGACAAACGTGCCGAGAATCGATGCAAGAATCGCAACTGACCCCAGCAGCAATGGATAGATGACATAATTCTCGCTTGTAAACAGCAGATGTCCAAGCAGCATCGCACCAATGGCAGTAATCGCATAAGTCTCGAAAAGGTCCGCACCCATGCCGGCGCAGTCACCTACATTATCACCTACATTATCAGCAATGACTGCCGGATTTCTCGGGTCATCTTCAGGTATGCCTGCCTCGACTTTTCCGACAAGGTCAGCGCCTACGTCCGCAGCTTTGGTATATATGCCGCCGCCAACGCGCGCAAACAGGCTGATGAGCGACGCACCGAAACCGAAACCGACAATCGCAAGCGGGTCATGGAATATAATATAAAATGCAGTCACGCCGAGAAGCGCAAGCCCTGCAACAGCCATGCCGGTAACAGCACCGCCGCGAACTGCGATTTTAAGCGCATTATTAATGCCGTCTTTAGCTGCATGTGCTACCCTCACGTTCGATCGTATCGACACGTTCATGCCAATATAGCCTGCAAGAGCAGATAATATCGCTCCGAAAAAGAAGCCTGATGCAGTCGCATAACTATCTCTTATTGCAACTGCAAGGATACCTGTAATTATTACTATGAATACTGCAATGGTCTTATACTCCCTGTGCAGGAACGCCATTGCCCCCTCGCGGATTGCAAGAGATATCTCTCTCATCTTTTCTGTGCCTGCATCTTTTTTCAATACACTGTATGTCAGGTAAACTGCAAACAATAACCCTGCAATTCCACCACTCAACACAAACTGAATCTCCGGGTTCATTTAAATTCCTCCTGAAAATTATTTCCTGCTTTTCTTATCCTTCCTATACAGATAATCAATGGTCCGGGTGAGATTTGAACTCACGACCCCCACGTACCAGACATGTTCTGAAAAGACTCCCAGAATATTGTTATCAGCGTGGTGCTCTAACCGCCTGAGCCACCGGACCAAAGAGTAACTGATGATTATTTCTATAAAAATCATGAAAATTTGTTTGCAATTGGTGGAATTTTCAAGCTTTTTATTGTAATATCATCTATGCTACAATAAAAACTTTATAAGTTTTGTTATCGTTTTTGAAAAATCATGAAATACCTGTGAAATTGAGGGATTTCAAGCTTTTTGATTGATTTGTGTACTGTTTATGTTGCAATAAGAGATTGTATCAGAATCAGGGTATATGCGATGTGAGTAGAACTGCCGTGTTCTGCTCTTCTACTACAAGACGCAAGTATACGACTCACAACATCACATTATCTTTGTGTAATAGTAATCAAAGTCAAATTCTTCTGTGTTACGGTTTGAAACATTCTTATTCATCTTTCTCAGCCTCCGGTAAATATATTAAAATAGGGAATGCAGGTAAATCCCAAAAAGCACAGGAACATATAGCCCCGCACGGTTCTGGAAAACCTGAACCCAGATGGACTGTAAGCGACTATATACCAGACGCTGAGCTCAAAACAAAGCAGGGCTAAATAAAATATACATTATTTATAGAAGGAATTTATGGGTCATCTTTTTGGTCGGTATTTTTTATAGAATCATCCCCGATTAATATTCGCATCCAGGGTTTGTAATCAGGGCATGGCTCACTCTAAATGTAACTTTTTTCATAGATTTCACAGATACATTCAAAGTGTACATAAATAATACCAAGTAGTATATTATATGCAAAAATATTTATATCTATTGTCTGATCTGGCTTTTCGGTTTTGCAGATGATGTGGTGGGGCAATAAAGCAGTACATCTTATGGCTTTGCCATATCAATCAAAGCAAATTGGTTTTTGCTGAAATTTGCCCAACTATCATTTGCCTTGGATATAGCTTCTGCTACATTTACCACTAGCCATACTCAAAAATGTGCACAAATCCAAAAGAAAAAATCATTTTATTTTTTCAAAGTAACACTCTGGGCCTGCTTTCCACGCTCAGTCTGAACAGGTTCAAAAGACACAAGATCGTTTTCATCTAGGAATGTTCCGTCCGGAAGGGCAGAATGATGTACGAAATAATCTGTTCCATCATCACCTTCGACAAATCCGAATCCTTTTTTTCTGTTAAACCACTTAACTTTTCCATCCATTTTTATCTTACTCCTAATTTTCTGCCCGGGACTTTCCAGGCACTAGATTAAATTATTGCACATTTCTTTTTAAAGCTTTGGATGAAAGCAATCATTTCAGTTATGTTTGCTGTACGCAAACTCAAAACTACCTTTCAAAATTCATCTCAACAATATCACGATCCTTAAGAACATGACTGGGTCCCACTTTTTGCCCCTCGAACCTTGAAGAAGGACCCCAAATTCTTGCAAATCTCAGGTTCTTCGCCATCTCTCTATGAATTTTTTCAGAGAGTTTCATCACAGAATAAGTTCCCCTTACAATCATCGGTTCCTTCATATCCGGCTCCTTTCCCGGCTGCTTTAGATAGATACGCACGAATTTAAGATAGCTGAACATCTTTTCGCGAAGCACATCCATATTCATATTCTTCGCGGCAGATACAAATATGCAGTCATCTTTGATCATTCTCCCCAGTTCCCTGGTATCGCCCCTGAATATGTCGATCTTATTTATCAAAACAAACATCGGGACATACATCCTGTTTTTCGCTATGCTGTCAATCAGCCGCTCAGGCCCTATATTCTCCCTCAATGTGATCTCTGCATTGTGTATCGAAAACTCATTCAAAATCGATTTGATAAAATTAGTATTCATCTTAGTCTGGCGCACCGCACTGTTAATGACTATCCCGCCGCGGTCTTTCTTTACAATGTCAACGTCGGGCCGGGACTCATTTATCCTGAACCCTGATTTTGCAAGATCTTTTTTAATGCCCTCAATGCATGCGATATTTGAAGCATCAGCAACAATCAATATCAAATCAGCGCATCTTGCAACAGAAAGTATCTCCCTGCCTCTCCCCTTGCCGCTTGAAGCATCCTTGACTATTCCCGGAATATCAAGTATCTGTATTCTTGCACCATTGTACTCCATTACCCCGGGTATCACCTCAAGTGTCGTAAAATCATAATAGCCGATTTTCGACTTGGCGTTGGTAAGACCGTTCAATATGGTTGATTTGCCAACAGACGGGTACCCGACAAGAATGACAGTAGCATGCCCGGTTTTCCTGACAGAATAGCCGTGAGCAGATATGCCGGACTTCTTTGAGGCGACTTTTTCTTTCTCTTCCCTCAACCTTGCGAGCTTGGCCTTAAGCTTGCCGATATGATGCTCAGTACCCTTGTTTCGCGGCGTCTTATCCAGTTCCTCTTCAATTTCCTTTATCTCTTCGTCTGCTGAAGTCATAACATCCCACTTACTTAAGAATACTTACTTAAGAATAAGATGTGCGAATATTTTAAGTATTACTTATTTTTTATTGCATATGTATATCGTCACAATAAAAAAGCTTGAAACTGCCTCTATTTAACCAAAAAATTTTCATGATTTTTTATTGCATATGAACCCTGACCATCATCATCAGGGACAACAGAAGTCGCAACCACTGCCACAATAATCACAACAATGATGATGACTAGAATTATAAGGATCGGGCTCCCGCCCCCACCGTTTTCAATACAGTCATCTTCATCCTCGCAATCCTCGCAATCGCAGTCCTCAGTATCCCAGTCGCATTCACCATCATAATCGCAGTCTTCTTCCACATCGCCGCAATCAGCAGGACAACTGAAGTAGTTTTCACCACTATCACTATCGCATATTCCGTTTCCACATTTCTCTGTTTCACTGGACTCTAGCTTTATGAGTTCCTCATCAATTCTGTCTGCCTTACTTTGTATACTTGCTAACATAGATTTCGCTTCAGAGTATTGGCCGTTGAGGTACATGCTTCTCATATCGCTTATATCAGCCTGTAAATCTGTTAAATCCTGATCTATTGGACCGGTGCCGGTTGCACCGGTATTTATTAGCTTTTCCAGGCGGCCAGCCATCGTCATTCGCTTATTATCGACAGTATCAATGTCGCTCCCATAATCTTCAACTATATCCAACTTGATTTCTGCTTTTGCAGACGTAACATTATCGCCCCCCATTTCAACTTCAGCATTATATGAGCCCTCATTCTCGATTGGCTTGAGTGATATGATAATATATCCACGGCTATTCGGCACTATTTCCTGTGGTGGCGTAATCTCATCTACATATTCCTTGAGACTTCCTGTCAGGTTGGCAGTGATGCCTGTAAGGGATCGTGTCCCTGCGTTTTCAATCGTGATGCGTATCTTGTGTTCTTTATTTTTCAGGACCTCAGTCACTATTGTCTTGTTTAATAACATCATTTCTGCAGTCAGGGAAACATCAAGTACAACCGTGATTTTTTCAGTTGTCTTTCCTGACGTCACAGATATATTTTTGCGGTACAATTTATTTTCCATCTTTTCGTCAGGTCGTATTATTAATCTAAATGATGTTGAATTTCCCAACTTGAGAGGTTCTGTAAGATTATCTCTCTTGACCTCCAGATATTGATCCTGCTCCGGGGACTCGATATTAATATTTATTTTGTTCATTATAAGAGTTCCTGTGTTCTTTATTGTGAATCGGTATGATGTTTCATTCATTGACTCTATTTTCTTGTCATATGTAGGAGGAGTTAATGTAAATTCTATTTTTCTCGTCCTTTTGTTGACTGTAAATGACTTCTGTCCATAGTATTCTAGACCGTACTCATCTCTTGCTCCTACGTAGACAATATATTCGCCGATGGTATCGTTTTCCAAAATCTTGTGTGTTAGCTTATAGTACCTGTTCTCAAGACTCATATCTTCATCGTCATAATGTTGTTTAAAGTAAGGATACCATCGTTGGATGCTAACTCCAACGCCAGTCAGGTTCACAGCCGTGTTGTTTGAGTCAATAACCCCTACTTTTATTGTGACTGTGTCTCCCTGCTCGTACACTTTTATGCCGCTGTCTATGTCCAGTTCATATGGCTTGACGTAGAAGTTCTTTATGGTCTTTCTGCCATCCAGTGTCGTGTGGTCCACTGTTGACTCTATTGTGTAGTTTCCAGGAAGCATCGGTATTGTGTAGCTTGCGCTTGTGTTCACGTGGTCAAGATATATCTTCTGCACAGTCCAGTTTGGAAGGATTAGTTCAGTACTCACGCCATTTATTTTACCATACTCGACAGCGATACCAAAAGCTAAATCTATAGTGCTGCCCATTGTCGTATTTCCATCGACACTGATTTCTGATTTGTAAGGTATTGCTGCGTATGGAATGAATTTTCCGCCCCTTGTATAAGGACCATACGCATTGAACTCTATGAAACCGTACGGCGATTCGGGCGCTATTGTTAGATTAGCTTTGTATTGCCCTTCTATTTTTTGCATTTTTTCCCCTGCAATAAATGGAACTATCCCCTTTGTGACATTATAGACACTATAGTAAATATCAGTATTACCTGAATCCTGTACATATGCTCCCAGTTCCAGTATCTCACCCACATGCTTCCCGAAAAGGCGCTCATTCTCAAATTTGGATGTCAGGTTGACATATACATAGCCATAAGAAATATGGTCATTGCTCGTGTCCATATGGAACTGATCAAGATGATCGCGGCACTGGAATCTTATATCTACTCTCTGTTCCTCTTTACCGACAGCTTTGCCGCACCAAACAGAAGTGTCCTCCAGATCATCTGCATTAAAGTAATATTTTTCAATGTATTCCTGAAGAGGAAAAAGGTCACCTTCAATCATATCGTATATGTACGTAGCCTCGATTGTACTTTCCTGGCAGGTATTCTCCTTTTTTATCTGGACGCATATTGTAAAATCATCGCCGACAGTGCTGTACTCAGGATAGAATCTTTGCGACTCAATCAGTTCAAGGCCATATGCCTGTGACACCAGCATAAGCGCCGCCAAGGTTATCACTACAACTGCCAACAACTTCTTCATAAATGTCTTTTTTGTTTTTCTAGTTTATATAATTGCTTTTGTCTTTCTGCCATAATTACAACAAGTTCTTCGAAAAACAGGTTAAGATGCTTTACTATTTTTGCAGAAAATCCGCTACTTTCCAATGCGCATATCGTTTTTTGATATTTTGATTTGCTCGAGTCAATAATTATTATTTTGCCTGTCTTTGTGAGGTAAGAAGGAGCCTGCCTGAGAAACTTATCTGTTACCTTGCGCCCGCTTCTGCCCCCGTCCCATGCACACCCAACAGCGTCATCCACCTTCTCATCCTTCCCGGTCGGCAGGTACGGCGGATTGAAAATAATCACATCATACTTGCCGCTTACCTTCTGGAACAGGTCGCTTTCTATAATTTCTATATTCTTTATCCTGTTTCGCTGCGTATTGTTTCTGGCGCACTCGACAGCATATTGGTTTATATCCACAGCCACAACATGCTTTGTTGTCTTTGCCATGTGAATTGCAATAATGCCTGTTCCAGTGCCGATTTCAAGCACACGATCTGCTTCTTTCAAGTTTTGTGATTCAAGCGCCGCAAGCAAGAGGAAAGTATCCTCAGCAGGCTCATATACGTGTTTGCAGGTTTGTATTTGAGTTCCTCTATATTCTATCTGCATGATATTTTTTTGCTTAACAAATATTTTAATTGTATGTGGCACGACATCAGGCTAATCAGAGTAAGATGTGTAAGATATATATACACCAACAATCATAAATTTATCAATGAAAGACAATAAAGACAAGAATAACAGGAATAATAAGGCTAATAAGGCAAAGCAAACTAAAAAGAAGCGCGAAACACCCACATGCGTCCGTGGCCAACAGCTCGATAAGAATAAGAGCGCTCTTGAACTTTTCAGGGGCGCAAAAAGGTTCGCGAACCTCAACGAGCTGGAACTGGCACTGGAGAATGTAGAGGGAGCGCTTTCTATTGACACAGTTGACGATGACAATTACAACCAGGCAGATGCATATTTTCTTGCGACGCAAATATGCCGCAGGGCCAAAGAATACACAATGGCTTTAAAATTCGTTGAAGAAGGGATCAGAACAGTGAACCCGTACCGTCCTGATGGCCCGAAGTTTGTGCTTGCAAAAGGGGTGACGCTGCTCCAGATGGCGGACGCAAAGTCTGGTGGCTCAAAGAGAGAGGAGTTTCTGGGTAAGGCAATAGACTCTTTCAAAATGGCTGTAACTGTTTCTGAAGTGCTGCTTAACCAGAAAGTTGAATACCGGTTCGAGCCGAAAGACATATCTACAATCAAGAGGTATTTGACGGTTGCTATTTATGATTCTGCTTACGCGAATGATCTTCTGGGTAACAGGAGACAGGCAATAGAGGCTCTTGACAGGCTGTTTGAGTTTGATCCACATTTTAGTGTTCCAGACAGCGCATTTGAGCTTTATCACAAAATCCGTGATGAAAAAAGAGTTCTGCACATCGCTAAGTAAGAACCGTTTCGTTTACTAGCGCCATAATATTAATACCCGAGAAAGCGGCAATTGATGAGAACAACAGCAGAACTATAATCAGCACAATAGAAACAATGATCATCCCCGCAAATGTCCCAAGAATCATTCCAAGAGCGAATTTGAATCCCGAAAAAACAGAAACATCGATATGATTCGTAACCTCACTTTTCACGACATCTGTTTTCTCATGTGGTTTTTGAGGCTCTTTATTCCCTTCATTCAGTACTTTTTTCCTGATCTCCCGGAATATGAGTCCCTCATCATCTCTTACAGCCATAATTTTTTTTATCTGCGCTTGTATATATACTTATCGAAAGAAACATAAAATAAAGCGCATCAAAATCATGTATGTTTACTGTTGTGCTTGCAGAGCCGGAATCAGATGGCAACATTGGGTCCGTCTCGAGAGTGATGAAGAATTTCAATATAAGGAATCTGGTTCTGGTTAACCCGAAAGCGCCTCTTGGAGATGAAATAAAAGCATACTCTATGCATGGCTATGATGTGTACAGGCGCTCCATAAAAGAAAAATCTTTAAACTGCCTGAAGAACTTCGACCTTGTGGTAGGATTTACAGGAAATGTGAGATGCGGCTCTAAAATATTGAGGGACCCAATACCCCTAAAGGAACTTAAAGCATATCTGAAACCAAAAAAAATCGCCCTCGTGTTCGGGCGCGAAAGCCGCGGGCTTTCAAACGAAGAGCTTGCAGAATGCGACATCATATCAACCATACCCGCCAACCCAAAATACCCGACAATGAATCTCTCCCATGCAGTCTCAGTTGTCCTCTACGAACTCACGCAGGAGAAATATCATGTTTCTGTTAATCTTGCATCATCTGCCACGAAAAGGCGGCTTCTTGGCTATTTTAATTGCCTGGCAGATGCGAAATCATTCAAGGACCCGGGCGCAGTAAAACTCGCATTCATGCGCACCATAGCAAAATCAAACATAACAGAAAAAGAAGCAAAAGCGATTCTTACCCTGCTTTCGAAATTGGTGAATCATGGTTGCGCAAAGCAAAGGCGCTGGTTTAAGCCTAAAACTTAATAAGATTCTGCATTTATAGATTAAATATAGAGGTAATCCCATGAACTACAAAAAACTAACAGTTGCGCAATTCATCAAAGCATCAAAAAAAGGAGAAATAGATATCCCTGACTTTTATGCAAAACTAAACAGCGAACTGAAAGCGCTCCAGAAAAAATACAATTACTTCGTAACCCTAACCGAAAACAAGGGCATCAACCCATCCCCGAACACAAAACTCACAAATCTTCCCATATCAGCAAAAGACTGCATATGCGCAAAAGGCATACAGTCAACGGCAGGCTCAAAAATACTTGAAGGTTACATCCCCCCCTTTGATGCAACAGTTCTCGCGCGCGCAAAAAAAGAAGGCGCAACCATAATCGGCAAAACCGTCCAGGACGAGTTCGGGTTCGGCACATTCTCAACAAACTCAGCATACGGGATCCCGAAAAACCCGCACGGCCAGGACCGCTCATGCGGCGGCTCAAGCGGCGGCGCAGCCGGCCTTACAGCCGCGCTCGACATGCCCCACATCGCACTCGGCCAGTCAACAGGCGGCTCCATCTCATGCCCTGCATCTTTTTGCGGTGTGGTGGGGCTTACCCCCACATACGGGAGAGTATCCAGATACGGATTAATCGATTACGCAAACTCGCTTGACAAAATCGGCCCTATCGGCAGATGCGTAGACGACGTAAAAACACTGTATGAAATCATCTCAGGACACGACCCCCTTGACCAGACAACAATTAGGGAAGATGCCACGATGAATGAAAAGTTTGAGATGAAAGGTGTGAAACTGGGTATTCCTAAAGAATATTTTCCTCCTGATATGGATGAATCTGTTAAGAAGGTTGTCCTTGATGCCATTGATAAGATGGAATCCCTTGGCGCAAAAACAGGCGAATGCTCGCTGCCGCACACAAAATACTCCATCCCATCGTATTACATAATTGCGATGGCAGAAGCATCAACAAACCTTGCGAAATACTGCGGCATGCGCTACGGCAAAGAAGAAAACCCTGAAGGAAAGCACTTCGACGAATACTTCTCACACATAAGAGGCAAATACCTCGGGGCAGAAGCCAAAAGAAGAATCATACTTGGCACATACACAAGAATGGCCGGGTATCGCGACCAGTACTACATAAAAGCACTGAAAGTCCGCCGCCTCATAATTAATGATTACAAAAAAGCATTCAAAAAATTCGACGCCCTTTTAGCGCCAACCATGCCGTTTATAGCACCGAAATTTAAAGAAATAGAAAAACTAAGCCCAATAGAATGCTACAACGCAGACATCCTGACAGGAGCGCCCAACCTCGCAGGCATACCAATGCTATCAGTGCCGGCAGGAACCTCAAAAAACATGCCCGTCGGGCTGCACATTCTTGCAGATCACATGAAAGAGGACACAATACTCAATGTCGGGAAAGAATTTGAAAAAATCTCAGGATAGAAAATCCCTTCTTAAATTCAAGCATCTAAATTGCAAATTCTAAAACCCCAAACCATTTAATATTTAGATTAAATAGACAATCTATGAACCCATCAAAATTCAAATTTGCGCACCTTGCAGACTGCCACCTTGACTCGTGGCGCGAGCCTGAACTGAAAAAAGTAAGCCTCAACGCATTCATCGAAGCGCTGGACATCTGCAGAGATGAAAAAGTTGATTTCATACTGATTGCAGGCGACCTGTTCCATTCAGGCACGCCTGATCTTGACATACTGAAGAGCGCAGTCGGGAAGCTCAAGGAGATCAAGGATTCTGGTATCGAAATATACATCATCCCCGGCTCCCACGATTTCTCATACTCAGAAAAAACAATGCTGAAAGTCATCGAAGCAGCAGGATTATTCATAAATGTAAGCAGGGGCGAAGTAGACAAAGACGGGAAAATAAAACTCCGCTTCACAACAGACAAAAAAACAGGCACAAAAATAACAGGTCTTCTCGGAAGAGCCGGCGCACTCGAGCGCAGCTACTACGAGAACCTCGACCTTGAATCAGCAGAAAAAGAGCCTGGCTTCAAGATATTCATGTTCCACTCGGCAATTGAAGAATATAAACCCGAATTTCTAAAAAACATTGAATCACTACCACTTTCACTCTTGCCAAAAAAGTTCAGCTATTACGCAGGCGGCCACGTCCACGAGCGGTACGAAAAAGACGAGCCTGGCTACGGAAAAATAGCATACCCCGGCGCACTTTATCCTGTAAAATTCGACGAGCTTGAAAAATACAAATCCGGCGGATTCTACATCTTAGAATACAATGGAACCCTGAAATCAAAATTCATAAAAATAGAGCCGCACAAGGTTGTTGCAGTCACACTCAACCTCGAAACCCTGACACCCCCAAAAAGCGAAGAAAAAATAATGGATGCACTTAAAAAAGAGGTACTCACAGACGCCATAGTTCTCCTCCGCCTAAAAGGCACACTATCATCAGGCAAGCCAACAGACATTGACATGAACCAGGTTGCGGAGTACGTAAAAAAAGAGGGCGCACTAATATTCAAGCGCTCCACCACAAAGCTGTCATCAAAAGAATTTGAGGAAATCACCATAGAAGCAACCGGGGACATGCGCGAGATAGAAGAGAACCTCATAAACGAGCACATCGGCAAGATAAAAATCAAAACAGGCAACGAAAAGAAACTAACAACAGAACTGATGGGCTCACTTGATGAGCCAAAGGATGAAGGCGAGACCGTGGATCATTATAATGATAGGGTGTTGAAGGGCGCAGGAAGGGCGCTAAAAACTGAAGATATCATGAAAGAATATTAGCTACCTCAAAAAATAATCAACTGGCAGAAATCTTGTTCCAACATATTTCCCTTCCATAATCGCTTCTAGGACATTATATTTTCTCATTGCGTCTTTAACTCCTTTTTGAAAAAGAGAATCATGATTACAGTATTGCCCACAAGCAAATACACTACCTACCTTATTCTTACGTCCATATGCTCCGGCGTCAATTTTTGAAATCATACCGCCTCTACCTCTTGGTGAACTTATTGGTAAAGCTTGTTTTTCTAATCCCTCTGGATTCATAACAATACTTATTGGTTCGTATCTCCCGGTATTAAATGATTCTGCAGTATAAATTCCGTTTGTATTTGATAGGAAAACTGTCATAGGATTATAACCATAGTCTTTTAGAAATACAGCAAGTATAGTCGCTAACCAGTCATTGTCACTAAATATTTTCACTCCTTTTTTTTCATAAACTATCTCCTCAATGGTTCTTGCATCATCTTCATTTATTATAGGAACGATATTAGAAGAGATACAATCTTCAAGTTCTCTTAATAATGCCTTCTTTTGATATCTTATATCATCATGCGTTATTAGGAATTCTTTAGTTTCTAGGGGGGAAAAAGATTTTTTCCAATCTTCATAGAGTATAGGTTGCCCGAGTATAGCATCCAGTCTTTTCTGCGCCGGTGTCTCTTTTTCTTTTTCGGGTATTCTTTCGCCATTTCTTAGTCTAGCTTTTCTTCCGCGCCCAATCGCTCCAGATGTTACCAAGTAAAGATTTTTTACTTTTTTCTTTAATTCTTTCATATCTTCTGAAATGCACTGCATATTATATTGATCCCTTTTAGGATTTTTATGTGCCGTTCCGCTTGTTCCTATCTTAAGTATAACTGCATCAACATCTGAGACATCAGTGTAAGGTGGATAATTGTCAGGATGTTCTTTTTTAAGAATGCCATTAAAAACCAAAAATTCATCAATCGGAATATCTCTGAAATAATCCCTTATATCTCCATGATATGGTACATAATCTAGCCTTGCTTCTATTGCCATCAAAAAAGAATGCGCGGATATATTTATAAATCTACGTATAATAACTACCATTTAATACTCATAAGCATTTACAGATTTGTTTGAGTTCTTTTTTCAATTTTTTTGTTTGTGCTCATTATTTCTATGATTTTTATGCTGAAAGACATATAAAAATAATTTGCCTATTGTTCATTTTAATCTATATAAACAAAAGAATCCAATATATGCGCATAAGAGAAGAGGTGGTTTAAATGGCAAAAAAGAAGAAAAGAGTATCTGTGGATAATGCTGTGGTAGATGTCGTGAGGAAAGTAGCGCTCCTTGGAGTTGGTGTGGCATCACTCACAAAAGACAAGGCAGAAAAGTTGACGTCA
>JAUVEK010000058.1 GCA_030594795.1 Candidatus Nanohalarchaeota archaeon
AATGCTGCAACATAACCATCACAGACACAGCATACACAATTGCCAGAAAAAACAAAAAGGACATACCCATCCACATCCACAACAGCCTCGCAACCCCGCCCGGCCAATACCTGGCAACAATCACCATGGCATCCGAAAACATAACAAAAACAGAAACAGCCACAATCATAATCGAGGAAAACCCATTGATAGCCGACCTGAGAAACCTTGAAAACAAAATCAAAGAGCAGGAAAAAGACATAGAATCATACACAATAACAGGAATGGACACATCCGGCCTGGAAAAAACGCTTGAAGAGCTAAAAACCCACATCGCCAACGCAAAACAATACATAGAAAAGGACGACCTCAAAAACCTGAAAACCTCTATCAGCGAGGCAAAGAAAAAATCAGACCGCATCACACTGGAACTCCTCCGGCTAAAAACACTAAAATGGCTGTACAAGAACAAGGAAATGATAGCAATCACAATAATCGCAATCATCATACTAACATACCTCTCAGTCTACTTCATAATACCCTACTACTACCTAAAAAAAGAACTCAAATCACTGGAAACAAAAGAGCTCGAACTAAAAGACGCAGAAAAATCAGTCCAGAAACAATACTTCATGCGCCAGCTTGACGAAGCCACATTCAACAAACTGATATCAGAAAAACACAGCCTGCTCCTCGACACCCGCTCACAGGTAAAACAAATACGCGAAAAAATAACCCTCCTGACAAAAGGCAAACTAAACCTCAAAGAAGAGGAGCACAGCAAATACTTCATACTGAACAAGATAAGCAGGAAAAAGCAAAAACAAGCACCCCCTGAAAAAAAGCTCCAAATCGAAGATAAAATAAAATCATTAAAAGAACAGGAATACAACATCACACAATCCATCAAAGAAGCAGAAAAGAACTACTACTCTCGCATCATCACCCAGGACGAGCTTGAGCAGATCACAACCAGCAACCGCGCAAAACTCGAATCCATAAAAAAGCAGCGCTCCGCACTCGAACAACTCCAGGCAGCAGCACCCGCAAAAGAATCCAAACCCAAAACAAGCATAATCTCAAAAATAAAGCAAAAATACACACAATACAAACACCAAAGACAAAAAGCCCGTGCTGAAAACAAAATGCGCGAACTAAAAAAACACGAAGATGCGCTCGAAAAAAGAGATATGGAAATAAAAGCAAAAGAAGAGCGAATCAAAAAAGAGATGGAAACACTAAAAAAAGAAACCCAGCCTACAGGTTCGGAGTAATCCACACCTCAAGCACAGCAGCAAACACCAGGATAAGCGCAGACACAAGATAAAGCACGCCCGCATCCTTTGCAATCTTAAAATCATGCTTGCCCCTGATCATCCCGATAGACAAAATCCCCCCGGCAATGCCGGCAATAAAATAAGCAACAATTTCAGGCATCCCATGTACCGATATCGACAGCAGCGCATCCAGATGCCCCTGCGCAAGCGAATACGAATACTTCGAAGAAAAAGTCTTTGCAAGATCACTCACAAAAACCCCGATAACAGACGCATTCCACGAAAGAATAAATATCGCCCCGGTCCCGAAGAAAAAAGACATCAGAAAAGCAATAGTAGTAACCTTCAGATTATTCGAAAGAATAGTCCAGAACGTAGCAACCGAAGCAGTCGCAGAACCGCTAAGCCTGATGCTTGCAATAGTGCTCGCCTGCTGGGAAAAAAGCGACGACGTATAACTCTGCGGCAAAACAGTATACCAGAAAGAAACACCAATCAGGACACCCAAAAAAAGATACGCATAAACCATAATCGTCTTCTCATAATGCGCAAAAAACCCAAGATCAATCCTGTCCGTCTCCTCATCAATCTCCTCATCATCGCGAAGAATCGCGGAAATCGTAGGAAACGCGGCAATAGTAATCAAAAAAAGAAAAATCACAGAAGACGAGGAAGGAAAAATATAATAAGCAGCAAACAGGGACACAGTCGTAATCAAAAGGCCATAAAAAAACATCTCAATCGGCTTGGACTCAGCTTCCTTTGGATTAATCAAGAGCTCAAAAACCATCTAACCACCATACAGATACTATCATATTATACACATCCCTTATATATAAATATGATTCCGGGCTCACCGCAAACTACAGCACCCTCATCCAACAAATATATAAATTTAACGCAATAAGACAAGGTATGGCAAAAGACCGCAAATAGAACAAGGACAGTTTTTTGCATATGCATAATCACCTTTTGGCAAAAATATATGGTGATTCAGTACAAGGTGAAAAAAATGAGCGAAATCATACACTTTCTTGAAAAAAACAAAGACATCATCGACAAAACAATCGAAAAATACATCCCAAGAAAGATAGACGCAGCATACCTGAAATGGCTCGCGGGGCCTGCCGGGTATAAATACGACATAGAATCCATCCAGAAATGCATCATTGAGCCCACATGGAACCTCCTCGACCGCGGCGGCAAAAGATGGCGCCCGAGTTTCTTCATACTAATCGTAGAATCACTAGGCAAAAACCCTGCCAACCTCATCGACTTCGCAATCATCCCCGAACTGATCCACAACGGGACACTCATAATCGACGACGTGGAAGACGATTCAGACAAAAGAAGAAACAAGCCAACAATACACAACATCTACGGGACAGACGTCGCAATAAACGCAGGCAACGCCCTCTACTACATCCCCTTGAAAATAATACACGAAAACAGGGACACTCTCGGCCCCGAAAAAACATCCCGCATCTACGAGGCATACGTACAGGAAATGATAAACCTCTCACTTGGTCAGGCAATGGACATCTGGTGGCACCAGGGAAAAAGCGAAAACGTGACAATTGAGCAATACCTGCAGATGTGCGCATACAAAACAGGCACACTTGCAAGACTCGCAGCAAAGCTGGCAGTAATCCTGTCCTCCGGCACAAAACAGGAAGAAGAAAAAATAAGCAAAATAGCAGAATCCATTGGTATCGGCTTCCAGATACAGGACGACATACTTGACATCACAGCAACCGAGCGCGACAAATTCGGTAAATCATTCGGAAACGACATCCACGAAGGAAAAAGAACCCTGATGGTAATCCATGCACTAAACAACGCATGCGAAACCGACAAAAAAAAGCTGATCGAAATCCTGAACAAGCACACAAGAGACGAACGATTAATAAACGAAGCACTCAACATCCTAAACAAATACAGCTCTGTCGAATTCGCAAGAAACACAGCAAAAAAAATCATAGAAGATGCATGGACTGAAGCGGACCCGGTTCTGCCGGAATCTGAATCAAAACACATGCTTGCGAAATTTATTAATTACCTGATAGAGAGAAACAGATAATCTCAAAAGTGACGCATAATTATATATACAGGTTCTGCCAATAATATCAGCATGATTGAAATTGAAAGAACAACGACAGGCATAATCGGGCTGGACAAAATCATCTGCGGGGGTCTTCCAAAACCTTCAGTCACTTTGATATCAGGATCCGCCGGAACAGCCAAAACAACATTCTTACTGCAATTCATCTGGGACGGCCTTCAGAATAAAGAAAACGGCCTGTTCATAACCCTGGAAGAGATGCCTGAAGAGATAAAAAAAGATGCACTTCAGTATGGGTGGGACTTCGAAAAATACGAAAAAGCAGGAGAATGCAACATCGAATACTTTGACCCGTTTGAACTGGGCGACATATCAAGCCGCCTGAAAGACCTCATAATTGTAAACAACTACAAAAGAGTCGTCATAGACTCAACATCCCTCTTTGGAATGTACATAAACGACACATACAAAGTCAGGAAAAAACTATTCAAACTGGTCCAGGCTCTGAAATCTGCCGGCTGCACAGCCTTGCTATCCTCGGAAATACCTGAAAAAAGCGACAAATTATCGCTCTTCGGCGTCGAAGAGTATGTAGTCGACGGTGTAATAATCCTGTACTACACAGGGATGGAAAACGGTGTCTGCAGAAATATAGCAGTCAGGAAACTCAGGCTGACAAACTACAAAAACGGGACATTCCCTTTCAACATAACCGACAAGGGAATCAAAGTATTGAAAGACGACATATAAGAAAAACAACTCTCTGTTTCTACCCGCAGTACACGCACTTGCCCTTGTATACTTTCCCGCCGCACTTCGGGCACACCTCTTCAACAACATCCTCAAAAGCATCAGCTACAAACCTGTCGCCCACACCGCTCGTTTTCTGTGACCTGTGAGTATAATACACCTTACCCTTCGAAAAGTAGTCTGAAGAACTCCCGTCTCCCCCTCCCACCTGCGAAGAACTGCTGTCATTGCCTGCCCTCGAAAAAGAATTAATCTTAAATCCGCACCATACACATCTGTTCTGGTATATCTTGCCGCCGCACTTCGGGCACTTTAACTCAAGCACCTTTTCAATAACATCAGTAAGATACCTCCTCCTTGACAACGAATGCGCATAATACACATCCTGCTTTCCAAGAATCTTAAGCAGCACCTTCCCAACCTTAACTGACGACAAAGCAGCAGGCAGCCTGACAGGCACACCAAACGGAAGATTCCATGGCAGAACAGGCTCCTTTGAATACCCCTCCTTCTTCCGCAAAAAGAACCAGTAAAACAGCACCGAACCAAAAGCCAACACAAGAGCTACAGCCGAAAGAACATACCAGTTAACAGCATCAGGAACCTCATCACCCATCTCTTCAATAGCATCAAGCAATAACTGAATATACTCTTCAGCCTCATCAAGCGAACTGCTCGCCGAATCATAATCCCCGCTATCCAGATAATCCTCTGCATCCTTCAGGCTCTCAGACGCAATATCATAATACTCCTTCAGCTGGGTATCGAGAACCGACACATTAATATCAAACAAAATTGAACCCAGTCTCTCCAACCTCGCCCTCAGGCGTCCGGCAACATCATCCACACCATCACTTACCTTGAGAACCCTCAACGCCACAGATGCTTCTTCCCTGACATCGCCATTAAATACAGACACATTATATGTGTAATCTCCTGCCTCAATATAATCAGCAGAACACATCGTAATCATCACCGGATTCATCTCACCCGCATAAAGGACATCCAGCAAAGAGTCAAACCGCGGCTCAAGACCTACGGGGACACCGGAAAGCTCGATATTCAGATTACGAAGAACAGTATTGCCTGTATTGAAAAGGCGTATCGACATATCAACACAGCCGCTCCCGTTTGAAAGAGTCAAAACATAATAGGGCTCAGTATATATTGACAGGCCATAAATATCTTCTATAACGCCATCATCATCCGTGATTACGACAGTCCCCGAACTAGAACCAGATGTAGATGAACCACCGCCACCAGTATACCCGCCGCCGCACGGCGACGCCTGATGGGAACCACTGCAGCAATAACCTGAACCATAAAGACTGCCGCCGCAGAAGCACGTTGACGTAATCGCCCCCTCAGGACAATTACCATAAACAGGCGTCATCGCTATGCTAACATCCGTAACATTCCCTGCCGAAGCATTAAACGGTCCCGCCGTCTCATTATTATAACCTGTTTTATCTGCCCTCACATACAAAGACGAATTATAGATACTCACATTGGTCTTAAGGAACGCCACCCCGTCACTATCAGTCATCTTATACTCAATATAATCGGTATCATTATGCCACAAACTTACATTAACCCCGCTCAAACCAGTGCTTACTCTAAATACTCCATACCCGCCAGTGCTGTTCAAAACAATTGTTTTGTTATTCCCTGTTTGCCTGTCTCTGCCAGCGGTTACATTCACATAAACATCCTCCCCCTCAGGAGAGAAATAACCGGCTAAATACAGCTCTGTCTCATTAAACCCAACAAGATAGCTTCCTGGATTAATCTCTGTAAACAATATCCCGCCATCAGAATCAGTCGTGCCATTCCGGTCTCCAAGACTGCTATTCCCAAATACAACAGTCACATTCGCAATACCCGCTGAACCATTAGTCAGATTTATATAATACTGGGTTTCATTCACAACCAATATTTTCGTATTCATCTGGCCGGGACTATCAACATTTATAGTGTCATCCGAAACAGCCATGTAATCAGGAACATCAACCGTAATATTATACATCCCCGGCAAAACATTATAGAACAAGGCAGAACCATTAACTGTCGTCTTCTGTGAATAACCTTCTAAAGTCACATTAACCCCATCCATACCCTGCCCATTCTGGTTCAGCAAAGTGACATTAACAACCGTAGACTCCAAAGTCAAATCCAGCTGCTTCTCCGCTCCGTCATCCACAGTAAATGTGGTTACATTAACCCCGTAACCCAGATGAGTCCCGTTGACTATCAAATTATATGTATTATTGCGGATAAACTCCCTCGCAAATCCATTCCCGTCAGTAACCAGAGAATGCAAATCACCCCCGGAATAATAATAGACAATATTGACACCGTTTATAGACTCATTCCCGGACTTAACCGAGAAATTTACATAACCATACGTCAAAGGATACAAATATAACTCAAGGTCTGACTGGCTTCCGTTATAACTGTCGGTCTGAGGCAGAAGCTCATAGTTGTTCGTGTCAAGATCAAGATAATACGGGCTATAATAAGGATTTATAGTCAAAAAGAAGTTGCCGATTGTGGTACTATTTACGTACATCAATGTATGCAACTCATCGTAAACTTGTACTGCAATAGGGCCATCGTTCTCAACAGATGTTATCAACTGAGACGTATTAATATCATATATGGAACCATCAACTGATCCCTCCCCGATCATCTCAACATCATACAATATGTTTTCACCGTCATAATACTTATTAGCATAAGATTTATCAGTCATATAGCCAGTCATAGACACATCAATATCATAGCTTGCATTAACAAGCGGTCCATCCAGATCAGAACCTTCATTAAACGGGCTGATGCGCATCATGTAACTGCCGTTCCCATAGCCTCCGCCGGAGCCCACAGCCGCAGTCTCATATCTTACTTCATCACCTACCAGCAACTTTATCGCTGCTCCGTCCAGCCACTTTCTGGAAGATGAAGTTGTATTGAAATACTTGTCAGATATTATCCCAAAAATAGTTGCTGTCCCATTTACTTCAACCCCGAAAGAATTCTTTATATCAGCCTGCTCCGGGTTAAGATCAGCAACAGCATCACAGTACGTACCACTGAAAATCACTCCATCGTCCAGAGAATCATAAATCTCGTAACCAGCCGCCTCTATCCGTATATAATAACCCACCTGCCCGTCAACCACAACAGACCTCCGGCCATCAATGGACGTTTTCTCCATGGCAAAAGTCAGTCTTCCAAACTTCAGGATAACTGTCTGAGCACCATAACCAACATCATTGCCATTGACTTCAGCAATATATACCCCGTCAGGAACATCATAGAACCTTACAACTCCTGAAGCATCCGTCCTGTTCGTCGCATATTGCTGGGATTGATTATCATACAAGGTCAAGGTAACAGCAAGATACTCAATAGGACCTCCTGTTGAATTCTGCACTGAGATTGTGATATTTTGCACACCAGACGAAATATTTAGATAATAATACGTCGGATCCAGATCAACTGTCTTGTTTTCCCCGGGAGAGATATTAAACGAAGTTGAGTTAAACACACCATTCTTAACAGTCGACAAATTATAATCAAGACCGGGAAGCAGCCTATAAAAAGTCATAAACCCGCCTGAGTCTGTAACCCCCTCAAGCCTCTCACCCGCTGCATCCCGGGCAACAGTCACATCATCCGGCTCATAAACCACAACATCCGCACCGCCAACAGGCCTTCCTTTATTATCAGTAATATTGGCTCTCAT
>JAUVEK010000112.1 GCA_030594795.1 Candidatus Nanohalarchaeota archaeon
TATTATGTTGTTGGCAGTCTTGTCATAAAAATTCAGTTCCCATGAGATTATGGTCCAGTCTTTGAGGAATGTGAGTGCTGAGCAGAGATATTTTCCTTCCAGTTTTTCGTTCAGTTCTTTTTGGTCATGCACTTTTTTGAGCGCTTCACTTATCTCCATAGTATTTATTTGGCAGTTAATTTTATAAGTGAATTCAGTCAATAAAGGAAAAAAGTTCAGGGGATACCCGCTCCAAATCCACTTTCCTGTACTCGCAGATTGCGTGTGTGCATGGGGCGCCGTGCATACTGCATGTGAGCTCGCAGCAGTCCCGGTGGACAAAGCCACCCTTGTGCCTGCAAAGAATAAGATTATCTCTTCCTTTATGCAACTTGTCATTGCAGATTTTGCAGTTCACAGGCATAAGGAATTATAGGTCGCACCAGTATATAAAGATTTCTTTGGGTCAAAATTGATATCTGTACTTGCACCAAAAATAGCCGCTTAATCCATTTATTTACTGACTGCATCAAGCACAAGTTTGCTTATGTCGATGTTTGCATGCTGGGTGTTTATTGTGTTTGTCAGGTACAGCTTTGAATAAGATTCTGTGATTTTTTTTATGCCTGTCTCAAGAACCCCGTGCGTAGCGACTGCGACCACCTTTTTTGCGCCCATGTCGCGCAGGGCTTTTGCGGCTTTAACCATTGTGCCGCCTGTCTCTATCAGGTCATCCCAGACAACTACTGTCTTTCCATTGACCTGATTTTCCAATGGGGTTTTGGAAGATAACTCAACATCAAATGAATTGATTCTCTTTTTTGAAAACCCGCTGATGTCGAGGCGCGACTGCGAGCCTAGGTCAGGCGCTATTTTGACTGCATCCTCTATCTTGTCCTGCCTCAACGCTTCTTTTATTATCTCCTGCGACTTTACTGTGACAATTGGGTATTTCTTTGTCCATCGAGCACCCTCGAAATGAGCATCCATTACGTAAATCTTTCCAACATTATAATAAGAAGTAAGCATCTTCACAAGAGACTCAGCCATATTGCACTCACCGGTCTCAAAAACCTTATCCTGCATGCCGTAAGGGAAATACAGGAAAAACACCTCGATTGAAGATGGTTTTTTGAGCTGTGAATATTCATATTCCTTGTCTTTGATATGTACGGACTGGATAGGGTTGTTTAAGATTTCAAGAATGCTGTATAACTCAATAAGGCCGCTGTTTGGATTTGGCTGGCCGGAATGAAGCACAACAACGCGCTCGCCTGAAAGCTCTTCAATCTCCCTTACCCTTGCGTAAAGCTCCCCGTCAGGAAACTGGCTTTTATTGTCCCTGTTTCCTGTTGGGAATACGATATTCTGGTTCATTTCCCTGAGTGTTTTTGCAACATGCACTGCTTTTGTTGTTGGTATTATGTACATTCTTCTACCCGTTACTCTATATTCGTATGGCGCTCTTTCATCTGTTTCTCTGAGATGCCCATCTCATGCATTACCTGCACGATAGCGCCGTCAAGAAGTATCAGGCATGTATCTTCAAATAATGTCCCAAGCGGCGAGTAAGGCACATGCCGGCCACGAAGCTGATTCACAAGATATTCTTTCTTCAGGTTTTCCACATGCTCTTTTGTCCTGCCGCGAATAATCACGATGGTGTCTGCTAATTGTGCTATCTGTGAATCAGGGTTTGATGTGAGTGCGCCAACTTTTGCGCCAACTTCTTTTGCGACCTGCGCTGCCATGACAATTGATTTTGTGTTGCCTGAGCCTGAAATTACAAACAGGAAGTCATCTTTCTTGATGGCGGGTGTTGTAACGCCGCCAACAATGTATACCTGAAAATTCAGGTTGGCAAGGCGCA
Source organism: Candidatus Nanohalarchaeota archaeon (assembly GCA_030594795.1). Lineage (GTDB taxonomy): Archaea > EX4484-52 > EX4484-52 > EX4484-52 > B79-G9 > B79-G9. The sequence continues at coordinate 1,850 of JAUVEK010000112.1, forward strand.
TTGCAAAAGCATGTGCTACCAGGCCTGAGCGGCCCAGGCCGTAGATGAATACTCTTTTTGATTTTATAAGGTCATCCATAAGCGCACGAACTTTTTTGCCATCTATTTCTTCCACTACTGTTTTAATATGTTCAATAATCTCAAAAACTGTATTTTTCGCATATTTCATATTGCCACCCGCACAAATATTGTCTAACTTCTTATGTTGGAATAAATTTTATATAATAATTGTAATTATGGGATGATATGGCTTATATGGCGGTCTTTGACCACTCTTATGGTCTTGTCCACAAAGCTTTCTATCTTTTCTTCGTGCGACACAATTATTGTCTGCCTCAGGTTGAGTTCAGCAAGAACGTCCCTCACCTTGTCAAGCTGCTCTGTTGAAAACCCGTCTGTGGGCTCATCAAGTATCAAAATGTCCTTTGTCTTTATATCTTCTGATATGTTGTTTATAATCTTGTTGAGTGCAAGCCTGTAGGCGAGTGCGATTGACGTCTTTTCACCGCCGGAGAGATAGTCGTATGATGTCTCGTAAGTGTTCTGCTCGATTACAGGAGTAAATGTTGTATCTATTCTTGCCTGCAGGTTATCATCATCCATAAGTATGTTGAACCATTCGCGAAAGAGCATGTCGAAATCGCGCTGTATGCTGAGCATGATATGTTTTTCCATTGTCTCCATCAGCAGTATAAAATATTCTTTTAGCCAGTTTGTTGTCTCTTTAAGTGATTCTGAATCTTTCTTTGCCTGTGTTTTCTCCTGTATTTCCTTGTCAAGAGCAGCCTTTTCAGCATCAATTCCCGATATCTGCTGCCTGATTTTTTCAAGTTGCGCAAGCGTGATTGTGTGCTCCGCGTACAGGATGTCAAGTTCTTTTTCTATTTTTGCTGATGTTTCTTCTGCGCCTTTTATGGGCTCAATTCCTTTTTCAAGTGCTTCAAGTGACTTTTTGAGTGCGCCGGCAGAGATATCAAGTTCTTTTTGCTTTTGTTTCTTTTGCTCAATGCTTTCTTTTATATCTTTTAAGGACTGGAGATTTGATATAAGTTTTATCAGGACTTTTTCATTGTCATGTATAGCCTCTATCTTTTGCTTCAGGTTCTTTTGTTCCTGTTTTACTTTGTCCAGTGCTTCCTCATGCAAAAGGAGTATTTTTCTGAAGTTCTCGATTTTCTCTTCTTCTTTCTGCTTTATGTTTTCTTTGTGGGTGTCAGGCACTGCTTGGCCGCATGTCGGGCATTCAGATAATGTTATTATGTTCTTTATGAACTCTTCGCTTGTGTTTTTTCGCGTGTGAGTCTCAGTTATTTTTTGCTCTTTGTGTTTTATTTCGTTTTCCAGTTCATGTTCTTTTTGTTTTAAGGTCTCTTTTTGTCCTGTGTGTTTTTCGATTTCTTTTATCTTTTGCTCGATGTCATGACTGTTTTCTGTTTTTGCGAGTTTCTCTTCCAGGTCTGCGATGTCCTCTTTTAGTTCCTGAAGCGTTTTTTCCTGGTTTTCAAGGCGCGTCTTGTTAATCGTCTTTTCGTGGGTTAGTGCATTCAGTTTTTTAAAGGTATCCAGTATCTCTGCTCTTTCTTTTTTTTTGTTTTCAAGGTTTTCCCTGATTTTTGCATAGACTGATTCTATTTTTTTCTGCTCATCTGCCAGTATCTTTTTTCGGGATTCAATTTCCTGTCTTTTTTGCTGCTTTTCTCCCAAGTCATAGGCAATGCCCTCAAGATGGCCTGATGTTTTTTTTAGCTCGCGTGCCGTTGTTCTTGCATTCTCGCGGATGCGCCTGTATTTGTCGATGTTGAATATTGACCGTATTGTGTTGAGGCGCTCGTCAGGCTTCTGGAGCATTATCTGCTTCATCTGCTCCTGGGGGGTGTATACTGTGTAGCGGTATATCAGTGATTTGCCTGCTTTTATGTCTGCCTTGGGATAGCCAAGAAGGTCGATTATTGTTGATTTTAAGCCTGTTGACATGAGGTCTTTTCTTGTGCCGTTGATTGTGATGTATCCTGCGGTCTGCGCAATTGTGGATCCCTTTTTTTCAAGCACCCGTCTTATTTCTATTTCTTTGCCGTCCAGGGTAAATTCAAGTGTGACTTCGCCGCTTGCGCTGCCGCATCTTAGAAGCGAGGATGCAGGCAGTTCATTCGGGCGGGTACCGAACAGGGCAAAGTCAATTGCAAGAAGTATTGTGGATTTGCCGGAGCCGATGTCGCCTCCAATCAGGAGCGAGCCTTTTGGGAAGTTTATGCGCTCGTCCGTGTAGCT
>JAUVEK010000128.1 GCA_030594795.1 Candidatus Nanohalarchaeota archaeon
CTCAACTATACTCACGCCACGTCTTCCTGCACTTCAGGCAGCGATAAAACCGGGTCTCAGGCTCGTCACTTGACCGCGTCTGCTGGGTCCACCACCCCGCCTTATTATGCCCGCACTCAGGACATTCAGCATCAGTAACGGGCAAAGTCTCAACAGACCCATCAACCACAGGAATAGCATCAAAAGGCTCGTGAGTCATCTTCTCTTTCAACTTAAACTCCGTCCCTTTCTCCAAAGCAACCTTCTTACCGCACTTATTGCACACAAGAACTACCGTATTCTTCTTCTTCACCGGTGCCATAAGACTGCCGCACTTCTCACACAACTTCATAAAACCATCTTTTAGACAAGATAAACATTGCTCTGGAAAACAAATAACTTATGCGCAATTAGAACAAATAAATATATAAATGTATCCATCAGGCGACGCTATCAGCAGGTAAACTTATACGAAAGAAGCCCGCCGATATTGCCGCGAAGCAGTTCCGTCAGTATCAGCTTCGGCTCGCCTAAAAGAGGCACCCTGTAAAACACTCTTCCTTTAAGCCACTCAGGTTTCACAGCCCATGCATCCGCCGAAGGATTATTATCACCCCAACTCACAAGCGTCCCATCTTCATTAACCTCATACAACCTGTGCACAATCAGCTTATTTCCAGGCGGGCACCCGGGATTATCTGACGGGCACACATAGACAATAATATCCCCATCAGTCCTGCCTGCCTTTAGGTCACCAACATCAACGCCCTTCAATATCAGCATATCACCCCTGTCAAGGTTAGGCAGCATAGAGCACGACACCACAACCACGATAGGGTCCTCAGTACTAAGCGCAAACCCAAGCGCCTGATACACAATCACTGCAAGAACCATTCCAAAAACAATATACACGACATTCCCGATAAACTCATGACTTTCAAGATAATCGTGTATCTCTCCAACAACCATAAAATCCCCTTCAAAAATAAACAAGCGCGAACCACTTACTTTCCGCCGCACGCCTTAACAAACTGCTTCTCAAACACAGAAATATTATCCTGGCTGCGCTTTATCGCACCCTTCAAGGACTTCATAGGATCCTTCCCCTTAATAACAAGCATTGGATTCCCTAAGTATGGATGCTTCTTCTCATAAGCAGCAAAACTGACTGCCGAATCATTCCACAACTCATCCCTCAAAAGATTGGAAAGAGTATGAGTATCACCTACAATCTCAACATTCAAAGTATCTTTCCCGCTTTTCTTCACATTAACATCCATTAGCTCACCTTATTGATTTATTGACATGACATTCCTTAATAAATTTAACAAACATCCACATAAACTAGTATCCATTAACTATTTAAATATTTCCCACACTCTTACTAACATAACAACAAACATTTTCCCAGGATGTGGCGCAACAAGCGCTGAACGGAAAAAAACAGGAGATGATTAAATGGGAATGTACAAATACATAAAAGAAGCATGGAAAAACCCGAAAGCCAGCCTCGGCAGCGTATGGCAGGAGCGCCTCATACAATGGCGCAGGGAAACAACAGTAACCCGCGCAGAAAAGCCGACACGGCTCGACAGGGCTCGTTCTTTAGGATACAAGGCAAAGCCGGGATTCGTCATCGCAAGAGTCAAAGTAACCCGCGGCGGAAGAGAAAGAGAGCGCCACAAGAAAGGGCGAAAACCAAAAAAAGCAGGATTTGTCCACTTCACACCCAAGAAATCAAGGCAGGTCATTGCAGAAGAGAAAGCATCAAGAAAATACCCAAATATGGAAGTCCTTGCAAGCTACTATGTGGGAGAAGACGGTAAACACAAATGGTACGAAACAATACTCGTAAACCCGTCGCACAACGCAATAAAAAGCGACAAGAACCTCTCTTGGATAACAAAAAAAGACCAAAAAGGCCGCGCACACAGGGGCCTGACACCAGCCGGCAAGAAATCAAGAGGCTTAAACAACAAAGGCAAAGGTGCAGAAAAAATAAGGCCAGGCATAAGAGCCAAATCAGGCCAAGGAAAGTAAGCATACTCAAAATATACATCCAAAAAGCACAATTAGAGTATAAAAATCCTTAAATACTGCACCCTCCCAAATACAAGTGTCTATTAATTAGACACAGATTTAATCAAGGGAGACCGGAGCTTGGAGCAATGATTCCATGGCGCTACCTTAGGACACCTAATAGCGCCGCATAATTCTTTTCACCAAAACCACAACACATCAGTGATATTTCTTCGCAAACACAAAAAAACAAACTATTATTAAACTATCACCCCAATTTAGAGAAGAATCTAAAAAATCATACTCATGAGGTGACTAAAATGACATACACAATAACAGACATAAACCTGGCTGAACAGGGCAAAAAACAAATAGAATGGGCAGAATCCCAGATGATCGGCCTCCTGAAAATAAGAGACCGCTTCAAAAAAGAACAGCCCCTAAAAGGCATAAGAATAGGCATGGCGCTCCACGTAACAAAAGAAACAGCAGCACTCGTAAGGACACTTATCGCAGGCGGTGCACAGGTCGCAATAACAGGCTGCAACCCCTTATCCACGCAGGACGACGTCGCAGCAGCACTCGCAGAAGAGGGAGTTGAAGTCCACGCAAAAAGGGGCGTCGGCACAGAAGAATACTACGAATTCATCCACAGGATAATCAAGACAAAGCCGCATATCACAATCGACGACGGATGCGACCTCGTAAGCGAAATTCACCTGAAATTCCCTGAACTCATCCCGTCAATAATCGGCGGCGCAGAAGAAACCACGACAGGCATAATCCGGCTGCGCGCAATGGAAAAAGACAACGCACTCAAATACCCCATGGTCGCGGTAAATGACTCAAAAACAAAGCATCTCATGGACAACTTCATAGGAACCGGCCAGTCATCAATAGACGGCATCCTGAGAGCATCAAGCATCCTCATAGCAGGAAAGACATTCGTAGTCTCCGGCTACGGTCCCTGCGGAAAAGGCGCATCAGCCCGCGCAAAAGGCATGCTCGCAAATGTCATAGTCACAGAAGTAGACGCATTCCGCGCACTACAGGCCCACTACGACGGCTTCAGGGTCATGCCGATGGAAGAGGCAGCAAAAATAGGCGACGTCTTCCTCACAGTCACTGGAGACAAGCACATCATCCGCCCCGAACACATAAAAACAATGAAAGACGGCGCAATACTAGCCAACTCAGGCCATTTCGACCTTGAGATAGACATCAAAGGCCTTGAAAAAATCGCAAAAAAGCGGAACATAAGGCCAAACATGGACGAATACACCCTGGACAATGGCAAAAAGATATTCTTACTAGGCGAAGGCCGGTTAGTAAACCTTGCATGCGCAGAAGGCCACCCTTCAGAAGTGATGTCAATGTCATTCATGAATCAGGCGCTGGCATGCGAATACCTCGCAAAGAACAAAGACAAGCTGAAAGCGCAGGTATACAAGCTCCCGGA
>JAUVEK010000024.1 GCA_030594795.1 Candidatus Nanohalarchaeota archaeon
GAATACACTGGTCCTGAACATAATCTTCCTGTGAACTCTTCCATAAGCAGCCTTCATTTTGTTTAGCTTCATTCTCTGCCTGTTCAAACTGAAGAGAATATTTTGTATTTGAGCCATATTCATATTTATGAGCCAGCCCCAACCGTACCATTTCAAGATTTACAAATGTATCATCAATATGAACATATCTTAATAATCTTCCATATCGGTCTTTGTCAACGACATCTCTCTCTAAACTTACTTCCTCTCCGAGAACAAAATCCTTTAATTTATCTGTTGCTTCTGTGGAGCAAAAATATCCTGACTCAGGAGCATTTATTCCTATTAACCTTACAGTCTCTCCAGTCGATAATTTAACCGTATCTCCATCTGACACTGAGGAGACTGATGATTCAGTAGTTTGCGGCTTATAATTACATTTCCCGTCAGAACAGCCATACTCGCAATTTTTAGATTCAGACCAGGAACAATCAGTAGACTGATACGCTTTTGTACTAGAATCCCTGCATTTCCATCCTGGTGAGTAGGTGGGAGATTTTTGATACTCCTGCTTTTTTAGCTGGTCCTCATGCTGCTCTTGTTCATATTGCCTTTGTAATTCTTCTTCCATCTGCTGTGGAGTATTATCCTTTTCATGCTGCTGTTGTGGTTCATCTCCCATCTGCTGTGGAGTATTATCCTCTTCTTGTTGTCTCTCTACTTCATCTTCATGATGGTCATCGTGAATTACATCTCCAGTTACATCATTATATGAGGGATTATTGATAGTAAATATCATGACCACCAGGATTACAATCAATAAACCCCAAACCCGCCAGCTACTTCCTTTCTTATACGTTCGAGACACCATAATTAGATAATAAAATAAAACTTATAAGTCTTAAGTCTTGTGTTTGAAGACCCACCAATAACCTTCAATAACTTTTGCTTAAGAGAGCAAAAAAATTACCGTATCTGGTTCTTTTTTAAAACATGCCAAGAAAAGCCTAATCATTGGCAGTATGAAATAATCCTTCATTTCCTGACAACCTTCTCCTTGCCGTCACTCAAATCAACAAGCTTGGAGGGCTTCCTGCGGATGATTCCATCATCAATCACAACATCAACAAACCTCAAAATCTCTTTCGGAATCTCAGAAACATCGCAAACCGGCTCATTACCAGACCTATTAACTGACGTAGTCACAAAAGGAACCCCTGCCATCTCAAAAAATTTCATAACAGGATGATCAATTATCCGCATACCTAAAGTATCCCTGCTGGCGCTAACTTTCCCAAGAAACCCAGCATCCTTCTTTTTCACAATCAGCGTATAAGGCCCGGGGAGATACTTCCTCACAACATCCATATCAACATCACAATTCCTCGCAATCCACTCAAAAGACGGCGCAATAACCGAAAGCGGCGCAGACTCATCCCTTCTTTTCGCAGCAAATACCCTTTTCACTGCATCATCATCAAGCGCATTGCACCCGATGCCATAAATTGTATCAGTCGGGTAAACAAAAATGCGCCCCTTTCGAATATCATCAACGATACCAGAATCAACATCATCCATCGTTATAATTCTCAATGATTTTTCACCTCAATCCTCAACTACACACTCTTTTTCTGGAGATATCCCTGCATCATCCATAACAGTCTCTGCATACATTATCTCATGCACAAACCAATATAAATAATTCGGGATATCAACTCATAATATATCAATGTAACTTTTGATCCTTCTCATCCCTTCGTCAATTTTTTCAATAGGCAATGCAAAACTCAGCCGCAAATACCCTTCTGCTCCGAACCACTCACCAGGGTATGTAATCACATTATAATCAAAGAATAAGTCCTCAGCCATTTTCATTGAATCACCGACTTTTGGGAGAACATAAAATGCGCCGCCGGGTTTCTCTATTTCAAGGTTTAGCTCTTTAATCCACCTGTAAATATGATCCCTGCGCATCCGAAATATCTCCCTGTTATCCATAATATGTTCCTTAGGTACAGAAAGGCATTCCAATGCAACCTTTTGCGACAGCAGGTTTGTATTCATAGAACTGTGGGCCTTAATCCCTAAAATGCCTGCCATAAAATCAGCATCCTGGGAGAACACATACCCAACCCTGTACCCGCAAAGGCTATACGTCTTTGAGAAACTGTTGATTGTTACTACATTCTCGCCCTTTGGCGAATAATGTTCAGTCTCATAAGTCAGCGAATGATAAACTTCATCAGATATCAAAACGCAACTATTATCCTCAGTAATCTCCTGGATTGCGCGAAGAACATCTTTTTCAAGAGTGCTCCCGGTGGGATTTGCAGGGCTGTTAATAATCATTGCATCCGCTGTTTCTGATTTCTCTTTAACATCTTCAAGATCAATATTTGCATCTGTATATACCGGAACCATGTGATTAATCTTAACAAGTTCCGGATACGAATAATAGTACGGTTTAGTTAATAGCACCCTGCTTCCGTCCGACCTGAGAGATATCCTTCTCAGTGCAAGATCAAGTGCCTCAGAAGCCCCGTTCGTAACCACAATATAATCCTGTTCTACCCCCTGCCCGAACTCGCTTTTCACATACTCGCGCAGCCTGCTCTTCAGTTCATCCTCCCCGCCGACTTTACCGTATTTGAATTTATTGAAATTCAAAAGAACATCGCCGATATCAAATGGCGGCTCCAGATCCGGCTGCCCTGACCCAAACGAGATTATATCGGGGCCCTCTTTGCCAATAAACATCCCCGGAGTAATAACCCTATTAGTAACAGTCATTCAAAGCACCAAATCAGAAAAGATATTATAACATCAGGCGCCCTACATACAGGCTATCGCCTGGGCTAACATTAAGAATCCGCACATTTGTCTGCCAAGCACTAATGTCATAGAAGTAAATAATGGTGCCAAAGTATATATAAATTACGGTCACTATTCAATCTGCGCTTAAAAATCATGAAATCTTTGGCTAAATCAAGGTATTTCAAGCTTCCCTTTGCAACAATTGCATAGAGGAAGGGTACAGGAAATACACAAATGGCACTGAATTTCCGCAGATTTAATTGCCGGGTCATAATTTATATGCAATTAAAAACAATTTAAAATTACCCGCAAATAGATTCAATATGCCCTCGTAGCTCAGTGGATAGAGCACTTGCCTCCTAAGCAAGGGGTCGCGCGTTCGAATCGCGTTGAGGGCGCTCTTATCCCCCTATCAGGACTCATTAAAATCTCTTTCTGCTTCTTCTTCTTCAAGTTCCTGGCGTATTCTCTCAACATCGCTTCGCTTGTGAGTGTACTTTAAGACGAGCGCAACCAGTATCACAACAATCAAAAACAGGAGAAACAGTGTGGTATTAGTCAATGGCACATCCTGCACATCATCCAGAACCGAATCAGCAAACACGCCTTGCATTAGAAGAAGAACTATCATAAATCCAGCAAAAAAACTTACAATACTCTTCATAAATACTAATATAGTCATTCTGGTTCATATAGATTTGCTTCAATCTATAGTCAAAGACATAACTTTTTGGACGATATGTCTTTGCCATATCCTTAAAAATCTTCGATTTTTAGGATCCAGCGAATCTTTGAGATTCGCCCGGATAGTTAACGCCTATTGTTTTTTGGTTATATTTGTCAATGTAGTAACGGCGTGAACTATACTCACAAGAGATGATATTCTTTCATTCCCTGCCTCAAAACAGTTTCAAGACTGCTGATTCTGAACAGATGCGCCCCGCATTTGCAGTCAGAGCACCCGAAACCAGGAACATCAATACTATATTCACTCAATTGCGCAGCAGTCCTGCACTCAAGAGACTTAGGCCCCTCTTTATAAAAAACCCTCACAACTTTGGCAGAACCACTATCAAGCAGATAATCAACATGCCAGAATATCTTTTTTTCATCTGACAGATGCCTCTCAATTCTTTTAAAAAGACTATTCTGCCCAGAACCGACATAAGCATAAAGGCCTTTTGTGAACTTTACTTTACCCAGAGAACCGATTTTCACATCGATATCCCTGCTGACCTCAATAATCAGAACATAGACCCCTTTCATACTCCATACACCGGAACATCTACAAAAGCTCCTGGTACTCATCATACAGGATCTTGTAATTTTCAATGGCTTTCCTGTTCTTCTCGAAAATATTAATATTCCCGCGCACAAATGCCTTCATATTAATCTTGCACCCGAATTGTGAAAGAAGCAGTGTCCCGAAAATATTAAGCAGCCTCTCCTTGTTCTTCTGCCCCTCAGCAATGAAAAACAGGACAAGTGAAAGATACACACCAAAAAAGCACGCATCAAAATTATCCGGTATCAGCGTCCTGTCATCATCATAAAGCCTTTTCAGGTTTTTAATGGAAAACACTCTCTCCAAAACAAAGTCCTCTCCCAAAAACTCCACAAACTCAGCATAATTATCCTTAAGAACCATCCTGAGATTACCCTCCATCTCATCATCTTCATTCATATCATCTATCATTTTCATGATGTATTTTCCAAACTTCTTCATGTCTGCTTTATAGAAAACGTATTTCCCGGATTTCTCTTTCCTGACAAACTTGTTTTTAAGAAGCTCTTCCTGCGAATTTCCGTGATATAACTTGCCTGACTCATACTTATAATCCCATTCAGTAGCTATATCTTTAATGCTTCTCTTCTTATCAATGCACGATATAAATATTATTTTCGAATTTGCATTCAGCATAACCAACACAAACGTAAGTAGAATACATATTTTTATATTCTTTGACTGTACCACATGTTTGAATGCCTATTAGTTCATTTAACATGAGCCTTAACTATAGTTGAAGACATAACTTTTGGAACTCATCCCATATTGGTTCTTTGGTTCATGGTAAGCTTTTCAACTTCGTTGAAAATAATGTCTTCACCATATCCTTAAAAATCGTTTTACGATTTTTAGGATCCAGGAAATCTTCGATTTCCCCGGATAGATTAACGTCTCTTGGTTTTTGGCTAAGTTTGTCCATTTTTCATCCTGAAAAAGCTTGGAATTATCCAATATCACACAGATTCCATGATTTAGTAACGACGCTAACTATAAACACAAAAAAATAAAAAAAGGGTCCAAAAGACCCATGATATTTTGAAAAAATTCAAATAGAAATATCCAAAAAAGAATTCAGATTTACTTTTCCTCATCAGAAACCTCTGCTTCCGCTTCAGCCTCTTCCCCTACTACTTTTTCTTCCTTGGCAGGCTCTTCAGCCTCTTCTTCTTCTACTTTTTCTTCCTTGGCAGCTTTCGGTGCCTCTGCTTTCACTGGAGCTGATACTCCTTCACTGACTTTTTTCAAAGCAGCAATCACAGCATCTACGACTTCCGGGTCCACCGGGAATGCAATAGATTTTCTGAACCTTTTTTCCTCTTCTTTAGGCGTGAAAAAACCTCTCGATATTGAGATAAACTCATTCTCAGAATCGTCGGTTATTGCCTTTTTTCTTGCAACTTCGAGGAAATTGTTGGTTCCAAAATTTACATCCTCTGATACTACTGTTTCAAATTCTACTTCTGCCATATATTTCACCTATCGTTTTTTAGTGCAAAAACTTGCGGAACGATAGAGTTCCGTTTTTGCCTTGGTTCTAGGACATTTTTGGGTGCCCTATATACTCGATTTTAAAACAACTATATCCTGATACTTTTATAAATGTTCTGCAAACACCTTGCCGATAGACTGAATCATCCCACAAGCACTCTCAGGTTCTGAAGTGCACTCGCCTGCAGCACTTTTGTTCCAAGTTCACTCTTCTTCTTAACCTTGATGATAGCTTTCTTGCCGACAGTTGCAGAGAACAAATACTCCTTGCCCTTGTATATATCCACATTAGAGCCAATATGCGCCTTCGGCACACTTACAGAAATATACCCCCCGCTTTCAAACACCTTGTACCCTATTTCATGCTTCAGTGTATCAAGGATAGGCTCAACAGAAATATGCATCCCGACAGTCTTCTCAAGCTCAGATATCCGCGTCCCGTTTTTTCCGATAACATATGATATGTCCTCCTTGGCAACCCTCAGAATTGCCCTGTTCCCGGAAACAACTTCAACAATCGGGTTATGGATATATTTTCCAAGAATCTCCCGGATCCTTTCGCCTGCAAGCTTATTCACACTCGACTGCTCTTCATCCTTCACAGGAATAACAACAGTCTGCTCACCGTAAGTATATATTTCATACACTAGTTTTTCAGTTTCAAAGTCACTCACATCAATGACGGGCCGTGCAAGATCTGCCTCACTCATTCCTGTCGGCACGCGCACCCCGAGACTCAAAGTATACACCTTCCTGATCACACCGTCTTTGACAAATATGATTGTATCAATCACCTGTGGAATCAGTCCAAGCTCAATTCTCCCGATAAACCTGTGAACCGCATCAATAGCCTCTGTCGCATGCACGACACCAAGCATACCGACACCGGCAAGCCGCATATCCGCAAATATCCTGAAATCATTTGTTTTCCTCAATTCATCATATACAGTAAAATCTGGTCTTACAAGAAGCATGATATCCGCGGTTTTCGCCATATCACCACCAAGTGCGCCATATTGCGTAATATCTGCCCCGACCTGCAGGTCCCTTGGCTGCTCCATTGTCTTTACGATTTTGCCTTTTTTCTGGTAATATTCAGCAAACGCCTGGGCAAGCGTACTCTTGCCCCCGCCAGGCAGGCCTGCAATAATGATACCCTCGGCACCGCAGTCAAGCCGCTCCTTTAACTTAACAGACATCTTATAAGAATCAATATCAACCTTCGCAATAGGCCTTACGACAGTAACTTCCATCTTTTCAGAAAACGGCTGCCTTGTAATAGCAATCCTGTACCTGCCATACTGCACGATGGTTGCTCCCCGGGCACCGATTTCAACCATGGCATCATCAGACACCCTCACAACATCCATAATTTCCTTGGATATATCCTCAAGTTCCTCCTTGGTGGTTATCTTCTTGCCAATTTCAACAAGCTTAACCTTCCCAGGCATTCCAACCTTTGCCTTTGGAATTGCCCCTTCCTTAAGGTGGATAGATGATGTAAGAGGAGTGAACATCTTCTCGATTTTCAATGTCTTGATATCTTTTCTCTTGAAATAAAGCACATCAACATCAACCGCATCCGCAGACTTCGCCTGCACAATATCTGCAGTGATAAGAGTTGCTTTGTTGTCGCGCGCAATATCCTTGATAAGCGCATCAATCCTGCCGCTTTTCGCAAGCTGGATCTCCTCAATCGTGGGCTTCCTGCCCATCTCACGGACTTTGATATTCTGTTTTTTACACAGAGTCCGTATGTTCTTGAGTTCGTCGAGCCCGTCAAACCCGATTTCGCGCCCGCGGTTAGCCTGGTTCTCAAGTTCAGCTATCACAAATTCGGGTATTATCAGCTCTCCCTTAATTTTCTTCTCCAGGATAAGCTTCGAAACAACACCGTTAATAATCGCTGACGTGTCGGGGACAAATTTTCTGGATTCTCCTGAACTGGCATCGCTGCCTTTCATTTCTCTTCTTTTTTTATTTTTAATTTTGCTTTCATTTTCACTAATTATAGTAATATTAATCACCTTATATTTTGTATTATACATTTCATTTTATGTATTTGTTTGTATTGAACCAAGTAATATCTGTAATCATTAAGAAACAACTATTAACAAGAAATAATCATTATTCTTCTCTGGTTCCGCTATCCAGTTAGAAGCATAACTTTAAATAGCTTTGTTCTGTCCGGAGTTAAGAAAGAAAAATTACGTTTACTGGCGCCCGTCAAAGCCCCGTAGTTAAAAATCGACTAATATTGGATTGAAATAATTATGAATTCGCGGGGTTAAATGCCGATAACAAGTTAATTCTTATGATTTTTTAACTTTGTCTTTGTTGCGCCGCGCTTTTTTAGAAGCTTTGTGCTTATTTTTTTCAGGAGTTCTTTCTGCTTCTTTTTTAATTGCATCTTCTTCTTTTGATTTTTTATAAATTATCTTATCTACGCTATTTAGCTCAAGCTCCAGAAATCTGTGTGAATCATAAACATCTTTGCTAATTATATTATGTTTATGTAATCTTTCTAATGCGAGAAGAACATCCTGCAAGCTTTTTTTCTTTTCATCCAATATCCTGACATTTTTGGCATCCTTTAAGCTGCTAAGTTCTTTCCGATACCTGATGAGTGATCTTTTATATGCCTCACTTTTAAGATGGAGAGATTCTTCTTCAGTTCTCAAAGATTTTAAGAGTTCTTTTTCTTCTCCTATAACTGATTGCAGTTCATTGAAATTGCGCTCAATGATTGTTTCTTTGAATACGGGATTGTCTAGTAAATCTTCTTCTGTTTTCAAAGAATATAATGTGTCTTTCTCTTTTTCTATAGATGATTTTAATTGCCCTAACAGATTTTTTGATATTATTTCTTCTTTACCAGATAAGTCTTTTTGCGTCAAAGTATCAGGAGATGTGATTTTGGGCTCTGTGGATTTTTCACGGTTTGATACGATGTGGTGTTTCAAGAGCCTATATTCCTCCTTTTCAAGAGGCTTCTCTATTTGAGGACGTATGTGTGCAAGATAAATTTTCCTGATATTGAGTTTTAAGTTATTCAGAATGCTTTTAAAAGTGCGATAGACTGGGCTAACTTCTCTTTTTTGGTGGCTGGCCAAAGAGTCAAGAAGTGCTCTTTTAGCTTTAATTGATTCCTCTAATTGTTTTAATTCTTCTTCTAATAATCTAAGTTCGTCTCCTTTTTCCAGAGTCTCTCTGTCTTTGAAAGAGATTAAGAGCTTTTTTTTGTATTCAATAGATCCTCTTACGTTTTCAAGGCACATTTTTAGCTGCTCTTCTGTGCGTTCTGCATTGTCCAGTTCCTGCTTCTTTTCAAAGATTTGGGATTCTATGGTTGCTTTTTTCCCGGATGATTTTGATATTAGATCGTCAATGCTTTTGATATCCTTTCTTAGCTTGTATATCCTTTCTCTGACACCTGTCTGTGGCTGGCGTTCATGGACTTCTTTTCTGTTTTTTCTGTATAGATATAATATGAGATATAATATGAGCAGAAGAACAATGAAAAGCAATATTAATGCAATTGCATTCAATATGATGCCCAGGTAAGAGACTGCGGCATTTATGCTTATCTGGCCTGTTGTTTCTCCTTCGCTATAGACAAAAATTACCCTGTGATTTGAAATGCCTCCCGGTAACAGAACGTCTAGGGTTATTGTTCTGGTTTCGTTCCTGTCCAGTTTTCCTATGACTTCCCTGTAACCAAGACTGTTTATTATCGCGTTGATATCGTGCAGGCTAATGTTGCATTTGTTTTTGATGTTTATGCTGATCTGTGATTTCTTGTCTGCCTTAACTGTAAAGTTTTTCGGGATATATTCTATGCAGTTTTGGCCAATTGTGCCTCTCGGTTCCTCTGGCACACGCAGGGTAAAATTAACTGTCCATTTGTTTCCTGTTTCTAAATCAGAAACTATTGCCTCTATGATATGCTCTGTTCCTGTAAAATTGCTTAATTTTACGTTAATGGCTTTTTGCTGGTTTGGGTATAGGGTTCCGATTTGTTTATCATACTCCTGGTTTAAAGGGGGGGTGCTGACCAGCTCGATTGTCAGGTTTTTTAAAGTAATGTCTCCTGTGTTTTTGAGTTTAATTGTTACTGTGACGCCAGGCTCTACAGCTCTTACAACCAGAGGTACTTCTATTGTTAAATTAATAATTTTTTCGGGCACTTCTGTTATATCCGGCTCTTCTTCAGGCGGGAATGGGACATCGCCGGATGGTGGTCCGCCGCCGGATGGGCCGGGAGGTGGTGGCGGGGGGGGAGGTGGCAGGGGAGGTCCTCCTGGTATAGTGAAATCAATATAGGCCGCTGATGTTGATATTATAATTCCTGCGGTGTTTATGCTTCCTGTGTCATTCATTTGGGGTTCTTCTTCTATAAACTCTATGCGGGGTATAAATACGAGGAGGTGATTCCCGGACGGTATGCCTCCTACGAGCGTGATTGTAAAATTTGTTTTTTTATCCTCGGGAGTTATCTGCATGCCTGGCGGAGAAAACGTTACGTAAGGCTCCAGATAATTTGAGCTTGGTGTCATCTCAAATGTCAGGTTGAGTGTGTATGGGACATTGTTTAGATTTTTTATCTCAAAAAGGAATGTGTTGGGTGCAGTTAAGTTAAATGCGGCTACTTCTATGCCCGGCGGGGATATGCCAATTGCCTGGGCATTTGCGCCAAGTGCAAATATTGAGATTATCAGGATGATGAGTGTTTTTTTCATTGCCTTACCTCAGGGTATTATGTGAACTCCTGTACCTGAACAGGGATTTATTTTTGCGCTATCGTAGGATGTGATTACTATTTTCGCTGTGTAATTGTCCGGGTCTAAACCAACCGGGGGGCGCAACTGGAAGTCTATGCCTTTTACTGATTCGTTGATCATTAAGTTGTCTGCAATGCATAATTCTGTTGTTTCTTTCGTTTTATCTTCGTCATTGTCGTCATTATCAGGTATGTTTCTCCAGCCGGCACCGGGTATGTATATCTGAAAATTGCCGTTGGTCCGGGCTACGTCTATATAGTTGCTGTCGTTTTTTATGCTGTTATCAAAATCAGATGAGGCTATGGTTATATCGACGGTGATTGTGCCCATGTTTTTCAAGGTGAATGCCTGGATGATGCTGTCTGAGCCCGGGCCTATGTCGTAGCCGGAGTGTGTTGTGCCATCACTCCCGTTGTAGGAGTACCAGTTCCCGTCCGGGTTTATCGGACCTATCTGGAATATGATGTCGGTTATGGAACCGCTGCCATTGTCTTCAAATAATGTGCATCCTGACTGGGATATTATGCTGACGGATGCTATCGGGGATGTGAGATATCCTGAGGGTGCAGAGGCGGTGTAATCTGTGATAAAATGTATTGAGAGGGGCAGAAATGTGAGTATCACTAATGCGATTATTAAATGTGTCCGCAAGTGTTCGGAGGCAATAGGTGTTTTCATTTTCTGTTCCCCTTTTCAGTGTTCTGGTGTTTGAGGCGCTGTATCCTGTTTTTCAGGTTCTCGCTTTCTTTTGTTATTTTTTCAAGGTTGAATTCTACGGTTTTATATGTTTTTGATGTGGATTCAAGAGTATGGAATTTGTCTCTTTTTTTTATCGGATATAAAGCAGATCTAATCGATGAAAAAGCCCGGCACAGAGTGTCACGATTTTTCTTTCGAAGCGCCAATATCAGCAGTATGGCGGATATTAGTATGAGGAGGGTTATCGATGTGTTTGATGTGTGTAGAAATAGTCCTGTTAGTTTGTCCCTGTCTCCTTTTACTTCAACGGATGTTTCTTTTCTTGCTGTTTTGATGAATGTGCCGTTGTATTTGCTGTAGGTTACCTGTGCATTGATTGTGTAATTTCCATCATGGGGAGCATCCCATGATTTTTTTATCTGCAGAATTTCTGTGCCTTTGATATGGCCGGCACTTATTATTGTTGCCAGCTTTTTTTGAAAATTGTCAAATATGTGGAATTCCAGAGTGTAATCGATATGTCTTGTGCCTGTATTCTCGAGTTCCAGTGTTATCAGTACTGTTTTTCCTTCTGATTCTGCACTTAGATTCCTGATTTGAATGTCGCCTTCTTTTGTTAGGGATACTGTTTCTTGTTTGTTTCCTGAGTCACCTATACTGATTGTGTCTTCTTCGCCAGGATAGGGGGTTTCCTGGGATGCGGGGGTTTCTGTATCTTTTGAGGGGTGATCTTCCTGTGTCGGCTGGTCTTCTTTCTCTTTGGATTCTATTTTAAAGGTGTCTTCCAGAGTATTTGTTCTTTTGCTGTCTGAATAGTCAATGTATGCAATTGCTTTGTATTTCCCGGATTCGAGAGATGATGTGCTGTATCTGACGTTCATTTTGACGGAGTTTGATGGCTCTATAGCGTATTCTGTAATGCCGCTGATGGTGTCTATTTTTTCTCCATACCTGTATATTTCCACAAAGGGGAATGCTCGTGCGCGGATGTTGCCGGTGTTTTTTGCGTAGAGTTCAAAGATGATTGTTTGCCCGGTTTCTACGCCGGGGGCATTGAATGTTTCCAATGTCAAACTGTCTTTTACAATGCCGGGTATGGTAAATCTTAATTCTATTACTGATGTGGATATTACCTGGACACCCTGTGCGCCTGTTGCATCGATGAGGGGGAGGATGGTCAGGGTATGGGTGCCGTTGGTTACTTCGGTTGAAACGTTAGGGATGTTTAGTGTTATTTTTACTAATTCTTTTTTGCCTGGGCCTATTGTTATTGTTTTTGGTGTGATCGTTACGAAGTTCTTCAGGTATTCTGATCTTGGGGTTATGTCTAATGCCAGAGTTGTTGGGACTGTGTCTGTGTTGGTTATGTATGATTCGTAAACGTATGCATTGCCTCTTTGCAGGTATCCGGCGCTGATTACAGATGGCGATACAGCTATGCTGAATCCATTGCCTGCCAGGCAAAGGAGAATTACAAGTGTTGCAGGGATTAACATTGGTTTTTTCATTGTATCATCATGTTTTTTTATGGCTGGAAGTAGTTGCCTTCCTGGCCGTCGCTGCATATGTCTGCATATGCTGTGAAGGTTATGGTTGCTGTGTATGAGCCAAGTGTCCCGTACGGGGCTCTTACCTGAAAGTCTATACTGCTTATGTTTTCGGATGGGGAGAGGTCACATACTATTGCAAGTGCTGATGCTGTTCCGTCCCTGTTTGTGTTTGGGATGCTTCGCCATTGTGAGATTGCGGGGATATATATCTGGAGGTTGTCTGCGCCGTTTTCGCCTGTTGCGGGAGCACCCATGCAGTCTGCGTGGTCGTTGTCGTCACCGGTGTCATTGCTTGAGCAGATGAAGTAATTCGAAGCGTAATCTGCGGTTACATATGCGACAACATCCACGGTGTCGCCTATGTTTTCTATTGTGAAGTTTGTCGGGGTCCCGTCGCCGTCGGAGTTGTTCGCGTAAGTGTCGTCGCAGCTGTCCAGTCCTGCGTAGCAGTAGTAGTTGAAGTCTACCGGGATGTTCTGGAGTTTCCATAGCTTGTCGGTTGCGTTGTCGGTTTCGTGGATGCTTATGCTTTTGTAGCTTATTATGATTTGCGTTGTGTCGTTGTGGCTTCTGTATGCGTATATTGTGTCGTTGCCATTGAATGTGGCGTTTATGAAGTATGCGCCCGGCGGTGTGACGCCTGAGGTGTCCCATGTATAGACAGCCCAGCCGGTTGAGTTTGTTATGTTGTAGCCGATGTAGGTGCTGTTGTAGTAAAATGAGATGTTCTGGTCTGGTATCCCATTGCTTGTGGAATTCAAAAGTCTCGCGCTCAGGTTTACGATGTCGCCGGGGTTTGGTGTTGCGCTGTCTGTCAGTACCGGGTTGATTGAGGTTGTGTTGTGTATTGTGAAGTACAATGGGTCTGTTGTGTTCATCAAGCCTCCTGTGTCGTTGCAGGAGAAGGTTACGGAGTGGGAGCCGAGGGTCATTGTTGTGTTTTGCTTGTGCCATGTTGTTGCGCTGCCGTCCATGGTTATGTTTGGTGCGCCGTCTAATGAATACCCGCACCAGTCGCCTGGTTCGTTCAGGGTGGCGTTGAACCAGACTGAAGTTGTATTGT
>JAUVEK010000014.1 GCA_030594795.1 Candidatus Nanohalarchaeota archaeon
GGATTTGTGGCTGTCTTCTGATAAGGGCCAGAAGCGGCTTGATTTGCCTGCGCAGAGGATTATTGCCTGTATTTGTTGCATGTGTATTATATTATGGGTTAAGTTTATTTAGTTTTGGTGTGATTTATATTGATTTGAGGACATTTATTGTATAGATGATGAATATGGATGATGAAGGGTATATTAAGTTTGATTGTGAGTGGATTCGCACGGGTGCGCTTCCTTTTTCTGATATAGAGGAGATCAATTCATTGAGGAATAAGCTGTATGGGCTTGGGCTGATTGGGGCGCATGATGACGGAGTTGGTTTCGGGAATGTCAGTGCGCGGGTCAGGGGGTCGGATGAGTTTATTATTACAGGTACTGCTACGGGCAGGGTCAAGGTTCCTTGCGGGAGGCATTATACTAAGGTTGTTGAGTTTGATATTGAGAGGAATTATGTCAAGTGCGCGGGGCCAGTTCGTGCGTCTTCTGAGTCGCTTAGTCATGCGGCGGTTTATCTGTCTTGCGCAGATGTTAATGCTGTGGTTCATGTGCATTGTCTTTCTTTGTGGAAGAAGCTGATCGGGAAGGTGCCTACTACTTCTCATGATGCGCTTTTTGGGACGCCTGCGATGGCGCGGGAGATCATGAGGCTGTTATGCGAGGGGGGTGCGCAAAAGAAGGGAGTTGTAGTTATGGGGGGACATCGTGAAGGGCTGCTTTTTTTTGGGAAGGATTTGGATGATGTAGAGAAGGTTGTTTTGGATTATAGTTAACGTCGTTACTAAATGGACAAACTTAGCCAAAAACCAAGAGACGTTAATCTATATGGTGAAGACATTAGTTCCAAAAGTTATGTCTTCAACTATATTTTGATGATATTGTTTAGGTATTCTGGAGTAAAAACAATTCGCTAACTCGTTTTTGCAAGAAATTCTTTGGTCTGGTCGATCCAGTCCACTGGCATCTCAAATTGATATAATAGTTCTGATTTTTTTATTGGGGGGATATCACTGCTTTTTAAATGATGCTTATTCACGAAATGTTCTTCGTAAAGCTCTATAAATATTTTTGAGTTGAAGTGTGATCTTGTTGGTTCGGTATCAGGAAGGATATTTAGTATCTTAACTGCTTCATCCAAAACTAAATATTTTGGAAGTATATTTTCTTTGGGACCTCTATCAAATTGATTGCGTTTACCAATCCCCATATAAATAGGATGTCCTCGTTCCTGAATTAAATATAATGATCGCTCGGGCATGTTTTATAGAAAGGGAATTAGATTTATAAACGTTCCGATTTTTACTGCTTTAAAGTAAATATTGAACGTGAATCTGCGGATGGGATGGTAAGATTTATATAAGTTTATGCTTATATACTTATAGTGATAGATATGGAGGATTTTGTTCTTAAGATGTCTGAGGTTTTCAGGGCTCTTTCTGATCCGACTAGGCTCAGAATAATACGGATGCTGGCATCGAATATGGAAAGCGATCTTTGCGTTGTGGAGCTGGCAAAAAAAGTCGGCATTAGCCAGCCTGCTCTTTCACAGCATATCAGGATTTTGAAAAATGTGGGTATTCTTGATGGTAACAGGAAAGGCTTTCGGGTGTATTATAATATCAATACTGATGTCCTGAAGAATTATAAGGCGGATGTTGATAAGCTGTTTAAAATGGCGTTTGTGAAATGCCCTGATTGGGGCAAGTGCAGCGGCCACAAGAGGCACATTTCTTTTCGAGGGGTGAAAAGATGAAAGGGAACAGTGGACAAAAGCAGATGCCTGCGGTCAGGTTTATGGTGATGACCGTTATTATGTCTGTCAGGAAATTGTTTCGGAATATTGATGATGAGGTCAGGTACGCGGGGGTGAAAAGCGGGGACCTTGTGCTGGATTTTGGGTGCGGGCCGGGGTTTAATACGATTTCGGCAGCCAGGATAGTTGGCCCAGAGGGGAAAGTGTTTGCGCTTGACATTCATGAGCGGGCTCTAGGGATTGTTCAGAAGAAAGCGGAAAAGTATGGGCTGGATAATATTGAGACGATTTGTTCGGGGTGCGATACTGGCTTGGAGAGCAATAGCGTGGATGTTGTGTATCTGCATAATACGCTGCCTATGATTAAGAATAAAGAGGATGTGTTGAATGAGATATACCGGGTTCTTAAAGTGGGGGGGAGATTGTCTTATATGAGCCGGTTTTTTTCGCGCGCTTCTTCTGAGAATTCTATGAGTGACGAGGAACTTTGGGAGTATCTTGCGGGCGGGAATAAGTTCAGGGTTGTAAAATGCAGGAAGGGGCATTTTATATTTGAGAAGATGAGATGAAGGTTTTGATGCGCACGAATATAAAAGATAAGGTGCAATATCATTTATGGTTGTTCGTATTGGTACTGCGGGGATTCCGCTTGCATGCAAGGGAGGGACTACAGCGGATGCTGTGAAGTGCGTTTCGGATATGGGTCTTTCTGCGCTTGAGATTGAGTTTGTCAGGAGCATTTATCTTGATGAAAAGTCTGCTGTGAAGGTTGGTGAGGTTGCCCGGAAACTTGATGTTTCCCTTTCGTGCCATGCGCCGTATTATATTAATTTTGCGTCGATAAAGCCTGCTGTTGTGTTCAAGAGCAGGAAGATTGTAGGAGATGCGCTCAGGATTGCTGATGCGTGCAGGGCAGGTATTGTTGTTGTTCATGCTGGCTTTTACAGCGGGAGGGGTGATGAGGAGACTTACAGGATGATCAAGTCTGCTCTTTCTGCGTTCAGTTCCAGGGCAAAGGTTGGTGTGGAGACTATGGGGCGCCAGAAGCAGTTCGGGAGTGTTGATGAGGTTGCGCGGCTTGTTGGGGATTGTGAGAATGTTCTGCCTGTTGTGGATTTTGCGCATGTGCATGCGCGGGGAAACGGCTGTATCAGGAGTAAGGATGATTTCAAGGGGATTCTTGATAAGTTTGAGAGGCTTGGGGTGTCTCCGATTCATTGCCATATGACGGGGATAAAGTATGAGAACGGGAATGAGAAGCATCATCTGCCTTTATCTTCGAATGAGCCTGATTTCAGGCTGCTTGCGGAGGTTTTGAGGGAGAATGAGTATAATGTGACTGTGATTTGTGAGAGTCCTCTTATTGAGCAGGATGCGGCTTTGTTTAAGGGGTGGGTTGATTTAAAAAATTGAAAAATCATGACACTTTATGTCAAGCTTTTTTATCGTAGGGATATACTTTAGATACGATAAAAAAACGGGATTACTGACAGATAAAACCAGAATAAGAGGGGATAATTCAGGCTACTGGCTGAAGTTCTAAAAGAAAACGACTTAATATTGATTTATCATATGATGCTTTTTTTTGATAGTATTTCAATCCAACAAGTGTAACGATATTGTCGAATGAGGGAGGATTGTCTCCTTCATACTCAGCTACCCCAACAACGGCACTGATTTTTTTCATTTTTGGATCGGAATCACATTTAATAGACTGCTCATACTGGCTTATTCTTGCTCCCGCATCAGATAATGATGCTTCTGGATATGGTGTAGCAGTTTTCTCATCTAAATTCAATATCTTAAGATTTATATATGGTGATTCAGCTCCGTTAAGTTCACCTGTTTCAATTGAACTGCATTCAACACCGATTTCCCTGAGCCAATATTGGTCTTTATTCTCTGGATCCCGTATAAAAACAGCCAGATAGTCAGGAATGGGAGGTCCATCTAGTACTAATTCGATATTATTTAAGTCGTCGCCTTTAATTTGTGGTGTTTGAAATGGCATGCCTAAAAGAGAGTAAGATAAATTCATATATCTTTCTATTGTAATTACTACTAAATGATTTTGTGTGTTGATATTTTATGTTGGATATTATAATGCATCAAATCAATCATCGTCGGCGCGCCATTTTGGCCTTATCCGGCTGTCTTCTATTTTTGTTGTTTTTCCTTTTTTTTTGTTTAATATCCCGCTCCAGGCTATCATCACGCCGTTGTCGCCTGCGTATTGCATGGGGCATGCGAAGTATTTTGCGCCTCTTTCTTTGCACATGATGGAGAGCATTTTGCCCAGCCTTTTGTTTGCTGCGACACCTCCTGTTATGAGGACCTCGTTTTTTTCTGTGTGGGCGAGTGCTCTTTCTGTCACTTCTGTCAGCATTGCGAAGGCATGCTCCTGAAAGGAGAATGAGAGGTCTTCCAGTTTCGCGCCTTGCCTGTGTCTTCTTACTATGTCTGTGACGAGGCCTGAATAGGAAAAGTCCATACCTTTTACTGTGTAGGGTAGCTCTATGTATTTTCCTTTTTTTGCGAGTTTCTCGATTATGGGGCCGCCGGGAAAGCCGAGATTGCATTCTCTTGCGAATTTGTCGATTGCGTTTCCGATTGCTATGTCAAGGGTCTCTCCAAATACACGATATTTCCCGCATGTTTTGCCTATGACCTGGGAGTTGCCGCCTGAGACGTAGAGAACTATGGGGTCGCATGATTCTGTCATCAGCTTTGCTATGTCTATGTGGGAGATGCAGTGGTTCACGCCGACAAGCGGCTTTTTTAGTTTCAGGGATAATGCGCGCGCGAATGTGGCTGTGATGCGCAGGCAGGGGGGGAGGCCGGGGCCTTGTGAGAATGAGATGATATCAATGTCTTTTGGGTTGATTTTTGCGGTTTTGAGGGCGTCTTTCAGCAGTTTTGGCGCCATCTGGGCGTGATGTTCTGCTGCTTCTCTCGGGTGGATTCCCTTGGGGGGGAAGAAGCTTGATTTTACGTCTGAGAGGATCTTGCCTTTGTCGTCGATTATGCCGATGCCCAATGTGTGGGCAGTCCCTTCGATTCCAAGTGATAGCATGGGCTTTTTATGGGGGTTTAAGTTTATATTGATTCGTTCTGCGATTTTCAGTGCGTGCAGAAAGAATTATAAATATACTACTCTTAGTTCGTGATATGGATCAATTGGCAGAACAAAACAGATACTGGATAATCTCGTTTACTTCAGATGATGCACATGTAATTGAAACAAAGCAGGGAGACGGTCCCAGTAAACCCCTGAGAACATTAAGAGTCCATTATAGAGATTTGAAGTATAAATATATGGATATAGAAAAGGAAGCCAGAAGGCTTGCTGAAGCGGAAAAAAATCAGGTTGACCCAAGAATCCTGCTCGACAAGAATAACTCAATAGAATACATTTTATCTTTACCCCAGATAAGGGATCGTGAAGATAAGGAGTTTTTTGTAGATATGCTTAAACATTTTAGGGAGGGTCCAGACGATTTCCACGAAACATATATCCGGAAATATGATGATGCGCAGAAAAAAACTTTAGAAGAACTTTATCTAGAAATACGTGGTGGACTAGAAGAGAAAAGAGATTATGTTCCGAAAGAAATTGGGAATTTGACTCAAGGAGAATTGTCGCTTGGATTGCCCGGGGCAGGCTATATCACAGGAACTGCTGACTTTACAACATTGGATGATGCATTATCTGCATTATATTATAGGTGGGAAGATATCTGGAATGATATTGAAAAGGTTAAATATATGGAAGAATTAGAAGGATTCGCGGTTTATGTAGCACAGGAAAGGATGTCCAAAATATTTGGCGGATTATTTTGAAATGATTTTTAAGCTTTTTTGATTTCGGTGTAGCCGCATCCGCCGCAGTATATCCTGTTGTTCATGGCTGCAAGCATCTTTTTGCATTTCGGGCATTTTTTGTTCTTTAGAACTGCTTTCCCGTCTTTTATCTCGTAGTTTTTCCATAGCTTCGGGCTTTTTCCGCGCCCTTTGCTTTTTGCTTTTTTTGCGATAGTAGTCACCCTGTCTTAATTATTCTTTTTTTTGTGAATCATCTTTTGATGTGTCTTTGGTTTTGTCTTCTTTTTCTTCAGCCTTTGGTTTTTCTTTGGTTTCAGGAGAAGGTTCCGGGTTGGATTTCTCTTTTTTTTCCGGCTTTTCTTCTTTTACCGGCTCCTCTGCTTTTTCTTCCTTTGGCTCTTCTTTCTTTTCTTCGGGCTTAGGTTCTTCTTTTACTTCCTGTTTTGGCTCCTGCTCTGCCGGCTTGGCTTCTTCTGTCTTTTTTTCTTCTTTTTCTGGTTCTTTCCTGTCCTCTTGCTCTTTTTGTTCAACAGTTTCTTCTTTTTTTGGCTCTGCGCCGGCAGCGTCTTTTTTTGCTTTTGCGTATCCTGGCACCAAGTTCGGTTTGTCATACACTTTCAGGCGCACTTCGCATATAGGCCTTCCGAATTTCTGGTAGACGCCGTCAATGTAGACGCATTCCGGCTTTACCTTGAGTTCGGTTGAGACCTGCGCAATAATGTCTCTTTTGCTGGGTGTCGTGCCTGACTTCTGAACCATGCATACTATCTCTCTTCTTGAAAGAAGTGGGTTTTTTTTGTCGTCAATAATGTCTATTTCCATAATGTATCAGTCCGTTTATTAAAAATATTAAAATACCTGCAGAGCGTATCTCCCAGGGATAGTATATTCTCCTTTCTTTCCCATTACAGATTCAGGGTCATATACTGTAAGCACACCTTTCCAGTTTCTTGTGAGGTCCTTGTTTTTGCATACTTCACATTCTTTTTCTTCTGTTACACGGTGGCATATTTTGCAGGCTCTTTCTGACATAATGCATCATCACTTTTTTGTTTTTGTTTTTGTTTTTTTTGCAGTTGGCGGTGCTGGCTTGTTTTTTGCTTTTAGCTTGGCTTTCTTTTCTGCTTCAAGCCATTCGATTGCGCCTAGTCCCGGCTGCCTCATTGTGAGGTTTATCTTGTTTATCTCTTTTTTGTCGAGGCTTACACCGATTACTCTTGCTCTTACTATGTCCCCTACCTTTAAATTTTTGCTGGAGTCTTTGCCGGATAAGACACCTGTTTTGCGGTCATAGCTTATGAAATCATTTACAATTTGCGATATGTGGCACATGCCGTCCAGGGGGCCGAACCTGACGAATACACCGAATTCTGTTATGTCTACTACGTTTCCTTCTATGACTTCATGAAGTTTGGGTACGAATATCATTGCCCTGAATTTGGCATCATAGTGTATTCCTGCATCCTCTACTTCGATTGCGCCTCCTGTGATATCAAATGCTTCTGTGACTGCAAGCATGACACCAAGTTCCATTATTATCTTGTTCTCGTATTTTGATGCGAGGGCTTTCATTACTGATTCTTTCTTGTCCAGACCGATGTTTTCTGGCTGCACTCTTATTGAGTCTTCCACTGTTATTATCTCGTACATTGCATCACTTTAGTCTTTTTTCGCGTCATATAGTTTCATTGCATGGACTACTGCACGTTCAGCGTCTTTCGCGCCTGTCCAGCCTATTATCTTTATTATGTCTTTTTTGGGCTTTTTATAGTTTTTGAAAAATTCCTCGATTTCTTTTAAGGTGTGTTTTGAGAGTGTTGATATGTCTTTTGTGCCTCGGTGTTCCGGGTCGTTTAAGGGGACTGTCACGATTTTGTCTTTTCGTATCCCGTTTACTGACAGTTTCAGGAGACCTACCGGGACTGTGTCGACAAGGCACCCAGGGAATGTAGGGTGTTCTGTGATTACCATGGCGCGCAGAGGGTCCCCGTCTTCCCATACTGCCCGGGGTATGAAACCGTAGTCGCAGGGATATGTTATCAGGGAGTAAAGCACGTTTTGCAGTCTTGTGAACATCCTGTTGACGCTGTACCTGTTTTTCGAATCTTTTGTTGCTTCTACAACTACTGTTACGATTTTCGGCGGCTTTAGTCCTGTGGGAAAGTCTTTCTGTTTGTCCATCCATACACCTTAAGGTATCAATAACAGGATGAGAAGCAAGATGCGATGTTTTTGTTATTGCTATTTGTTGTTTGTTATTGTTACAGACAAAGCTTTTTAAATCTAATTGTCGGGTGAGATGGTCTTATTTTAGGTGTCGGTGGTTTGTTGCGCAAAAAATATATAATATAGTAAACTAATTAGAGAATATGAGAAAGGGTGTTGATAGTGTCTCCGGTAATATTGTGGATGTGGTTAATTCCAGGGTTTATCCCGGCACACTCGAGATTTCTGGTGGGAGGATTGCAAAGATTGTGGAGGATGATAAGGAGCATGATTCTTTTATTGTGCCGGGGCTTGTTGATGCGCATGTGCATATTGAGAGCTCTATGCTTGTACCTTCAGAGTTTGCGAGACTTGCGGTAGTTCACGGCACTGTTGCGACTGTTTCTGATCCTCACGAGATTGCCAATGTGCTTGGCATGGATGGCGTGAGGTATATGATGGATAATGGGGAGCTTGTGAATTTCAAGTTTTATTTTGGTGCGCCGTCGTGTGTCCCTGCAACTGTTTTTGAGAGTTCGGGAGCGAAAATAGGGGTTGCGCAGGTTGAGAAGCTGTTAAAAGAGAGGAGGATTAAGTTTTTGAGTGAAGTGATGAATTTCCCTGGTGTGCTGAATGATGATCCTGAGGTTATGGGCAAGATAGGAGTTGCGATCAGGTATGGAAAGGTGATAGACGGGCATGCGCCGGGGCTTCGCGGGGAGGCGCTTGAAAAATATGTGAAGGCAGGGATATCTACTGACCATGAGTGTTTTGATAAGGATGAGGCTGTTGAGAAGGTTAAGCTGGGCATGCATATTCTTATCAGGGAGGGCTCAGCAGCCAAAAATTTTGATGCATTGTGTTTTTTGATTGAAGAGCATCCTGACAGGTGCATGTTTTGCAGTGACGACAAGCACCCGAATGATTTGGCCAGGGGGCATATAAATGAGGTTGTGAAGAGGGCGCTTGATATGGGCATGGACAGGATGCGTGTGCTCAGGTGCGCATGTGTTAATCCTGTTCTGCATTACGGGCTTGATGTTGGGCTTTTGCAGACGGGGGATGCTGCTGATTTTATTGTGGTGGATAATTTCGAGGAGTTCAATATCTTAAAGACTTATATCAATGGCGAGCTTGTTGCGCAGGATGGGAAATGTCTGCTGCCAAAAGTGCCAGTGAGGGTTGTGAATAAATTTAGGGCAGGGAAGAAAAAGGTGCTGAATTTTTTTGTGAAAAAAGAAGGTGAGAGGATAAATGTTATCGAGGCTATTGACGGGCAGCTGATCACCAATAAGGCTGTTGAGACGGTGAAAGTTTCCCATGGCAATGTTGTTTCTGATACCCAAAGGGATGTTTTGAAGATTGCTGTTGTTAACCGGTATCGTGATGCTCGTCCTGCTATCGGTTTTGTCAAGAATTTCGGGCTGAAGAAGGGGGCGATAGCATGCTCTGTTGCCCATGATTCTCATAATGTTATTGCTGTTGGCGCTACGGATGAGGCAATTTGTGATGCTGTTAACCTGGTTATAGAGAATAAGGGGGGGTTGTCTGTTGTTTATGATGATGTGAAGGAAGTTCTTCCTTTGCCTGTTTGTGGGATTATGAGTAATGAGGATGGGTTGTGCGTGGCTGAGGCTTATTTGAGGCTTGATGAGGCTGCCCGTGAGCTTGGCTCAAAGTTGAGGGCTCCTTTCATGAGTCTGTCGTTCATGGCACTGCTTGTTATCCCGAAGATAAAGCTGAGTGACAGGGGGCTGTTTGACGGTGAGAAGTTTGAGATGATGAGTTTGTTTGCGCGGTGATGCCTTATGGAAGAAATTGAAGTTCTTATTGATGAGGAGGAGATAGGTCTTAAAGTCAGGGAGATGGCTAAAGTTATTGCTCGCGAGCATAAGGATGAAAAAGAGATTTATTTTGTTACGGTTCTTGAAGGGGCGAGGACTTTTTCTGATGATCTGATAAAGGAGGTTATGGCTTTAGGGGGGTTTAAAGTAAAGAATTATCTTGTTAAGGTGGGAAGTTATGGTGGCGGGAGTGAATCTTCCGGTAAGATTGAGGTCAAAAAAGGTCTTGTGGAGGATGTTTGCGGGAAGGAACTGATAATTGTTGAGGATATTGTTGATACGGGACTGACGCTTTGTTTTTTGAAAGAGTATTTGCTGAAAGAGAAAAATGCGGGGTCTGTCAAGATATGCAGTTTTCTTGATAAGCCATCGAGGAGGAAGGTTGATGTTAATGTGGATTATGTTGGCTATGTGGTGCCTGATAAGTTTGTTGTCGGTTACGGGCTTGATTACGGCGGGAGGTACCGGGAGCTGCCTTATGTGGGGGTTATTAAGGGGTGAGAGGGGGCGTCGTTTTTAGGCGCCACAACCAATAATCCAAAATACAGGGCTGATAATGATACAAAGCTTTAATTAGTTGTGTCTCCCGATTCAGTATATCTCCCCTCTTGTTGCTGGTATTATATTACAAGGAGGGAGATGCTATTTATTTTTTACTTTCGGAGGTATCGGCACGATAAAAAACTATTTAAAGTTTTCGGTCAAACTTTTTTTGATATAAGTTACAGACTCTCCTGTAAACTGCAAAAAAGGTGATTGACAAATGCCAATGTTTAAGTGCTCAGAATGTGGAAATGTAGTCGAGGATGAGGCGCCACCGGAAAAATGCGCATGCGGCGCTGAATTTAGTTATGACGAAGTCCATGATTTTGAGGAGTCATCTAAGGATGAAGATGAGTTTCATAAAGCAGATGTAGATGATGACGCAGATGACGGATTTTAGCTTTTTCTTTTTTGATTTTTTTTATTGCATGTAAAGCAGATTATCCTCTTATCTGTTTCATGTGGTCGATTCTTTTTTGGATGAGCGCTTCTGTCCCAATGTCTGACCTGTGCCTGACTGATCCTTTTACTTGTTTGCATGCGTGTTCTGCTATTTTTTCTGCTTCATCTATTGTGTCTGCTACGCCTACAAAGGCAAGGGCGCGGGAGGTGCCCATGACCAGATTGTCATCAGTTTCGTTTATTGAGGCGAAGTAGAGTTTCTGGGTGCCTGTGGGTTCAGGTACATTGACTGTGTCGCCGCTTTTGGGGTTGTCAGGATAGCCTTCAGGCACAATGTATTTGCAGACTGTGGCTTTCTTTTCGAATTCGATAGTAGTTTTGGAAAGTGTGCTGTCTATTATTGCTTTGCAGATTGTGACCAGGTCTGTTTTCAGGATGGAGAGTACATTCATAGCCTCCGGGTCACCGAATCTTGCGTTGTATTCTATCAGCTTTATGCCATCTTTTGTTGCTATGAATCCCCCGTACATGATTCCTTTGTAGTATTTGCCGCTTTTTTTGAACATTGCCTCATTGACTGCGACTGTGATGTTGTGGGCGTCTTCTAAATCTTTTTTGGAGAGGAATGGCAGGTTTGCTGTGCCGCTGTATGAGCCCATGCCGCCGGTGTTTGGGCCTGTGTCGCCATTGTAGGCTCTCTTGTGGTCCTGGACCGGGGGGGTGTCGACAACGGTTTTGCCGTCAACAAATGACTGGAGGCTGAATTCCTCGCCGACCAGCTTTTCTTCAATCACGATTTTGCCGTGGGCTTCAATAACTTCTCGGCAATAGTCTATTGCCTCTTGTTTGGATGATATGTGCTCGCCTGATACTTTGACGCCTTTGCCTCCGGTGAGGCCGTCGGGTTTTAGAACGTATCCTGTGCCGGAGAGGCTGTCTAGGAATTCGTCTATGCCCTCAAGTGAGCTGAATATCCTGAATTTGGGGGCGCCGGGGATGCTGTATTCCTGCATGAGCTCGCGCACGTAGGATTTGCTGCATTCGAGCATTCCAAGCTCTTTTATTGGCCCTATGGAAGGGATGCCTATTTCAATGAGCTTGTCTGCGACTCCGGCAGATATCGGGAGTTCCGGGGAGATGAATGCGAAGTCCGGCTCAATGCTTTTTGCGAAGTTTACTATCGCATCTGTATCGTCGAGTTTCCCGATTTCATAGTCTGCTGCGATTTTTATTATTCCCGGGTTTTTTGCGCTCATGAATGCGAATATGTCCGGGTCTGCGGCGCTCTTTTTTAGAGTTTCTGCGATTATGTGTGCGCGCGCACTGTTCCCTATCAGAAGTATTTTCATGTAATTCACCCCGTTTTGATGGCGCTTTGTTGCTGCGCCGATGTTAATTGTGCCTATGAGGATTTTATCTGCGGGAAATTATTTATATTCAATTGGTTTGGGGCGCGGGAAGATTAAGACAGGTTAATTGAGATATATCTAATAATGATATATTGGTCTGAAAAAAATGATGGAGGGGAAAAACCTTCCCTCTTACTTTTGTTATGGGCATGACAGCCAATCTGCCTGGTTAATGGGACATGACTCGCCACAGTACGTTATCCGCGACGTTATGTTCCCGCTTCCTAGCGGGGATTCTACCGTAAGTGTGAGTTCGTAGGGCGTATCAGGATATTCAAAAGATACGTCTTCCAACTTCCTTGGTGACAAGGTCACTGAACAGTTATCACTAACTATTTTGTCACTGTAGCCATTGTAGAGTGCGTAGAGTGTTATCTTTGCTTCCTCCTTTTCATGTCCGTGATTTTCTATCAATATCTCAACCATCTTATCTTCAGGATATAACCCGAAGTAGACAATTTCGATACCATTCATATTGTCACGGATGCCGCCGTTTTCAATCCATATCTCGAATATCTCGTCTTCGAGATATAACCCTACGAATGTAACATTACCATCCATATTGTCACGAGTGTTTACTACTTCCTCGAAAGCAAACACAGTCACCAATGTCGCCACGAGCACTGCTGCTACTGCCACAAGCATTGCCAGTCCTTTTTTCATTTCTTTCTTACTTCACCTCCCACGGGCTTTGTTTTAGACCCGCGTTTTATGCCCTAAATGGGCAAACGGCGCCTTCGGTTCTGACCCGTGCTCATGCCTTCTGATGGTGAAGGTAGAGTAAGGCGCCCCAAAAAAATAGACGAGGGAAAAAAACATGCCCTCTTCAAAACTTTTTCATGGTTTAGTTCTTCCGTTGATGGACAAGGTATGCGACTGCTAACAGGCCTGCTATTGCGAAGATTGCTTCGAAGCCTGGCGGTGTTGGCGTTGGGGTTGGTGTTGGCTTTGGGGTTGGTGTTGGGGTTGGTCTTGGTTTGATGGATACTACTGCTTCATCAAGATATCCATCTCCCTCTGCTTTCACTGTGTAGGTGCCAGATGTTACGTTTGTTGTATCAAACGTAGCT
Organism: Candidatus Nanohalarchaeota archaeon; assembly: GCA_030594795.1. Taxonomy (GTDB): domain Archaea; phylum EX4484-52; class EX4484-52; order EX4484-52; family B79-G9; genus B79-G9. The sequence goes on from JAUVEK010000014.1 coordinate 13,034, forward strand.
TTGAACCTATCACGATATACTTTAGTCTGTGCTGATAAGTTCACAGGACCCTCGCAGGTTACAGTAATCGCAAATCCGTCCTGCCTGTTTGACGTCCCAGTTACAACAAGTTTCTCTCCAGCAGTGGCTGATGGGATCGGATTGAGTGCCACATATGGCGTCTCCAGTTTCACATCTACCTCGTCACTATGCCCGTCACCGTCATCTGCTTTCACTCTGTATTCTCCTGCTATTGCGCCCGTTGTGTTGAACCTTGCCTCGAACGTGCTGTTCGATAGTCTGACTCTCTGTGGCACTAGCTCCTCTGGTCCTTTGCAGGTTACGAGAACTACATACTTCTGCTGCCTGTTTGACGTCCCTGTTACAACCAGTGGATCTCCAACGGCGACTCGTCCTGTAACTGTGTCGAGTTCTACATAAGCTCTCTCCACTTTCAGTCTCATCTTCTGCATTAGGTCGTCTGCACCTGGGGAATCCACCAGATCCTCTAGTATCTCCCCTATTTCCTCTTGTGTCTTCAACCGGATAGTTCCGGTTGAAAGGTCAGTTATACTGTATCGTTTCTCTAAAGCGGCTTCCAAGTCCGCCTCACCAGTCATTCCCCAATATCCGTCCATTCCTATACAGAGCACATATAGGTCGTAGTAACCTGCTGTGGCATCTTCCTGCACCGTCATCTTCTTTGAGAATGTGCCATCAGTTACACTTGCTTTCCTTGGCGATAGGCCTTTTTGACCTTCATCTAATAGCGATTTTCCGCTGCCTCCGTTTGGCGGTACGCAGAGGATCACCACTTCTGCTACCCCAGTACCCGATATACTAAACTTCTCTTCGGGTACTATTGACCCTATTGACAGTTGCGCTGTCAAATCGGGCCGCTCTAGGAGTATTGCTGTTTCGCCGTCAGGACCTCTCACAGGCCGGTCCTGACCCGGCTGTCTGCTGCAATCTATCCATCCCTTTAGTCTTATTGAGCCCGGAATGTCCAGACCTACCTCGATTGTCTTTACTTCTTGGCTGAATATTCCCTCTTCGTCTATCACAAGATTCTCCAGTTTCGAATACAGTTCGTCATCTACGTAGACACTAACATAGGTGCCTGACGTAGTTGTACCCTTTATCTCTACTTTATCGCCTATTACCACTGTAGATGGTATATCAAATACCACCTCTTTCTCTAATACCCATATGTCCACAGTGTCAGACTTACCCGCTTGGGGTCCGTCTGTAACTGTTACCTTTATCGTATATGTCCCAGTGTCGCTGAAGCTGACGGCATATTTCCTGATACCGTCTGCATCAATTGTATCGTTGAACCAATTTGTTGCATTCAGTGGGGTGTCGTCGATACCCGGTCTGAAGACGACATGTTTATCGCCTTCAACACTGATATTTTCACCTGCTACACCTGTTATCACGATTTTTATTGTCTCTAGTTCAACAGCACTGGTCCTCACTGCCTCGATTGTAATTTCTCGCCCTATTATTCTCAACATCTTTACAGTGCTCTCTGCGTCCAATCCGCATGCGTGCGCTGACACGGTCTTTATCTGGAAAGTGTAGTCACTTATCTTCCATCCATTGGTTTTGATGCCTTCAGTGCCATACTTCTTCAATTCTGACACTGTTATCTCTGTAAATCGTTGATCGTTCTTCACGTCATATTTTGTCTGGCCATCGGGACCTCTTACAATGAGGTCTACCATATCCTCATTGAACAGGTTCATCCCAGCGGTATCTACTATCAGATTTGTCCCACTGGCGATTGAAGACACTGTTTTTGTGCCTACTTTTAACTCTAACGGCATGTCTGGTTCTTCGACAGAAAGCTGTGCATCATACTCCTGCGTTATCAATTTCTTCACATAGTTCACATAGTATGCCCCCGACATTGGCCAATTTATGTTGTAACTCCGATTTTCACTGTCTGGCTGATATATACTCGCTATATCACCACCAGATACACGGGTTATTGTCACTGGCGTCTCAAATCCATCGAATTGTAAGTTCTGTCCGATTAGCACCCTTTGTGGCGCTTGTTGCACCACAATATGATTGTAGTCGTCGCCCCTGCTCTCAGCACCGGCTATCGGTACTGTCACTGCAAGGACCGAAACAAGCATAATCGCAGCCACTACACCTGCTATCGCTTTGCCTTTTGTTTTCATTTTTTTTCTATTTCACTCATCCCAAAGCCCCTAGGAACTTCGTACACCATCATTGTAATCACTGGTCCTTAAAGGGGCAATTGACGCCTTCGGTTCTGACCCGCGTTCATGCCTTCTGATGGTGAAGGTAGAGTAAGGCGCCCAAAAAAAATAGACGAGGGAAAAAAAATCCCTCTCATGGGCATAGCAGCCAATCGCTCTCTATTAGAGAGCATGGCTTGGTACACCACATTATCCGCGAGAAGTTTCCGCTTCCTGGCGGGGATTCCACTGTAACCGTAAGTTCGTCGGGGGTACCAATATATTCCAGAGAGATGTCTTCGCATCTCCTCGGCGAGACGACTACAGAACAGTTATCACTTACTATCCTGTTACTGTAGCCACTCTGTGTGTAGAGCGTTATCTCCGCTTCCTGATTTTCATGCCCTTGATTTTCGATTAATATCTCAATCATCTTATCTTCGGGATATAACCCGGCGTAGATGATTTCGAGACCATTGTCAGGGATGCCGTCGTTTTCAATCCATATATCGAATATCCTGTCTTCGAGGTATAGCCCAATGTATGTAACATTCATACCATCATCAATGTCACTGGTGTTTACTACTACCTCAAAGGCAAGCACCGCCGTCGCTGTAAGCACTAGCATTGCTGCTACTGCCACTATTGTCAGTCTTTTTTTCATTTTTTTGGTTTTCACCTCCTAAGGTCACTTCGCTGCAGTGTAGATCGCTACAAGTTCACTACAAGCAGCAGGCGCTTCCTGCCTGTTCTCTCCCTACCCGTATTGTCTTTAGGGTAGTCTCATCAAGAGAGGTATGTAGGGACTTGAACCCAATGCAGGCCATAATCCTGCATACCCTGTAACTGTAAAAATCAGAAAACCATAAAAACAGCCCCATTAGCCAAAAGACGACTAAAGACAGCCGTTCATTTTTAACAAATAAACTTAAAAGTAGACAGATTACAATTGTTGTCTTACCTTGCGCTGCTGGCGATTTGCTTGCTTATTTAATTTTTTTAAAATGCCAACAGTCTGATGTTTGAAACAAAAGCAGAGGGTTTCTGTTTTTGCTTAACTTAATGCTATACTGTATTGTGTATTTGTAAAACATCATGGAAATTTTGGCTATATGCGCCTATTTCCAAGCTTTTTTATCGCGGGATATACTTGATATCGATAAAAAAACGATATTGTGTTGTTGGGGGACATTATTCTAAAGGTATATGTGTATTACTACGACATAAGAATTAATAAACCTTTTGATTTTAATGGTATTGATAAGATTAATTGACTAATTAGAAAAAAGCAAGAACACAGGACGCCTTTCCAGAACTCATTCATTTTTGTCTTTTTTTCTGGTTTCTCCGATTGTCTTTAATGTGCTATCTTTCATCGGTATCAGATATTTGCCGCCAAGGCAGGCGGTACACAGGTGGTCAATGCCTATTGCCTTGTTGAGCCCGTCAATGTTCTGGTATGTCAAGCTGTCTGCTTTCAGGATATCGTCAATTTCATCAATTGTGCGGCCATGGGCAATAAGCTCCTCGTTTGTGGGCATGTCAATCCCGTAGATGCAGGGATTGATTATCGGGGGGCATGAGGACAGGAGATGCACTTCCTTTGCGCCGGCATTTCTTAATAACCGGACTGTCTTTTTTGAAGTTGTGCCTCTCACAATGCTGTCATCCACAAGAGCGATTTTCTTGCCTTTGACCTCAGATGAAATCGGGTTTATCTTGATTCTTATAGCATCATCCCTCTGTCCCTGCGTCGACATGATGAAGGTGCGCCCGATATACCTGTTCTTTATAAGGCCCTCGCGGTATTTTACGCCAATGGTATTTGCAAATGCGAGCGCTGCTGTCCGCGACGTGTCCGGCGCTGCAATGACTGTGTCTATGTCTTTCCCTGACCATTGATTAGCAAGCTCCCGACCAAGAGCAAGCCTCGCATCATAAACACTTGAATGATCAAGCACAGAATCAGGCCTTGCAAAGTACACATACTCAAACATGCAGTGGCCCTTTTTTTTGACTTTTGCAAGGATGCGCCTTGTCACATTAAATTCAGTGTCAATAAGTATCGCTTCACCTGCCTTGACATCGCAGACAGCCTTATAGTCAAGAACGTCTATTGCCACGCTTTCTGAAGCAAATATGTAGGCTTTCTCCTTTTCATCCCTGCTTTTTCCAAAGACAAGGGGCCTGATGGCGTAGGGGTCGCGCACTGCA